>NZ_JBVHYH010000135.1:0-9548 GCF_055569135.1 Kitasatospora sp. NPDC029367 | reverse complement strand
GGACAGCTCCTGTCGGTGGGCGCCGGGCACTACACGCCCGAGGTCGCCAAGGTCACCATCAGCTTCGGCGACGACCCCACGCAGTACCCGGCCGTGATGGCGGACGGCGCGTTCGCCTACACCGCGGCCATCTCCACCGGCTCCTCCGACCCGAAGTCCTTCCCCCCGAGCCCCTACGTCCACGCCTACAACGCGGACGGCAAGGAGATCTACAACCAGAAGACCCAGCCCAACACCAAGAACACCCACCCGTAGGCGTTACTTCGGGCACTCGGCGGTGGGGCGACCGTCCCAGCGGTAGTGCGGGGCCTCATCGGCTGCCGCAGCGCCAGGGCCGCCACGCCGCCGAGTGGCCGCTCCGGCGCGCCGGGCCCACGCGCCCGGCGCGCCGGGGGCCCGGGCGGCTCCGGGTGAATTGAACGTGTTCAATATGCGCGCTAGGCTCGGGGTGAAGATGAGGGGGAACTCATGAAGATCGTCATCCCCGGTGGCTCCGGCGTGCTCGGGACCCTGCTCGACCGCAGCCTGACGGCTGCCGGGCACCAGGTCACGGTGCTCAGCCGGCGCCCCGCCGGGCCCCGGCAGGTCGGCTGGGACGGACGGACCCAGGGCGCCTGGGCGGCCGAGCTGGACGGCAGCGACGTGGTCGTCAACCTGGCCGGGTGCAGCGTCAACTGCCGCTACACGCAGGAGAACCAGCGGGCCATGATGGACTCCCGGGTGGACTCCGCCCGGGCCGTCGGCCAGGCGATCGCCGCCGCCCGCAGGCCCCCCGCCGTCTGGCTGCAGATGAGCACCGCCACCGTCTACGCCCACCGGCACGACGCGCCCAACGGCGAGCTGGACGGCCGGATCGGCGGCACCGAGCCCGACGCCCCCGCCTCCTGGCGGTACAGCGTCGAGATCGCCCGGGCCTGGGAGGGCGCCCAGGCGGACGCCGACACCCCGCAGACCCGGCGCCTCGCACTGCGCACCGCCGTCGTCCTCGGCCCCGAGCGCGGCGGTGCCTTCGACTCGCTGTCCTGGCTGGCCAGGCTCGGCGTCGGCGGGCCGATCGCGGGCGGCGCCCAGTACGTGTCCTGGATCCACGAGCGGGACTTCGTCCGTGCCGTCGAGTTCCTGATCGCACGGCAGGAGCTCAGCGGCCCGGTCAACCTCGCCGCCCCGAACCCGCTGCCCCAGCGCGAGTTCATGCGCGAGCTGCGCGCGGGCTGGGGCATGCCGCTGGCGCTCCCGGCGACCCGCTGGATGGCCGAACTCGGGGCCTTCGCGCTGCGCTCGGAGAGCGAACTGCTGTTGAAGAGCCGCCGGGTGGTGCCCGCCCGGCTGCTGGAGGCGGGTTTCTCCTTCACCTATCCGGACTGGCCGCAGGCCGCCCGAAACCTGGTGCGGCGGCTGCGCGGACGGTGAGGCGGGCGGTGGTCGGACGGCGGCGCGGGCCCGGGGGAGGGCCGGGTCGTCACGGGGCTGTCACAGCTGCGCGCCGGAGCTTGCCCGAAGCGGGCCGGGACGGCACGGTGGTGGCGGCCACGGGGGGCGGGGCCACGGGGGAGGGGGCGCGGGATGCGCACGGTGCGGTTGTCGTCCATGCAGATGCGGAGCGAGCGCTCCGGTGTCGGGTTCGTGCTGATGGTCGCCACGGCCGTCGTCCTGGTCGGCACCGGCGCGATCGACCCCCTCGGGGCCTTCCTGGTCGCGGTCCTGGTCGCCGCGGCCGCGCTCTTCGCGACGCCGTACGCCTTCTGGCTGCGCAGCGACGACCGGGGCGTCACCTTCGTCCGGTACCTGCTGCCGCGCCGCTTCGCGTGGGCGGAACTCCGCGGGCTGGCGATGGAGTTCGGCGAGGAGGTGGAGAGCGGCAGCCGCCACCTCACCCTGCGGCTGCGGCTCGCCGATCCGTCGGGCCGGGTTCCCGGACCGCTGCTCGGCAAGTTCCCGGTCACCCAGGGGGACACCCCCTCGGGTGTGCCGTCCCGGGCCATGGCCGAGTTGTTCGCGCTCTTCGGTGAGCGCGGACTGCCCGTCGAGGAGGCGGAGTTCGCGAACGAGGTGCTCCGGGTGCGCGGCTTCCCGCCGCTGCCGCCGCTGCGGGTGTGGGCCGCGCCGGCCGAGGGGGTGCCCGGGCCGGAGCGGGCCTACGCCGACGCGCCGGGCATCGACGAGGAGGCGGACGCCCTGCCGGCCGAGGGCCCGCGGCCCCGGCAGCGGGGGCGGCGTGAGTACCTGCTGCGGCGCGCCGCGCTGGCCGACCGGGTCTTCCTGCGGGACGGGGACGGGCTGGCGTTGGCGATCGCCCTGCGGGCGGCGGAGCAGCTGGTCAGGTACGACCAGATCACCGTCGAGGGCGACCAGCGGCACTACGTGCGCGAGCAGTACCTGAGCTGGCGCGCCCGCAATCCCTAGCCGGTTCAGTCCCGGGCGGGGGCGGGGGCCGTGGCCAGCAGGTGGTCCAGCACCCGGCCGAAGACCAGCCGGCCGGCGAGCGCCACGGCCGGGTCGAACAGCCGGGGCAGCCCGGTGATCCGCAGCTCCTCGGCCCACACCGCCTCGCTGCCGGCGCCCACCGCGCGGACCCGCAGCTCGGCGCCGCCGCGCACCACCCGGCCGCGCTTCGCCAGCCGGCACCGCTCGGGCGCGACCAGTTCGACCAGCTCCATCGGGTCGTCGAGGCGCAGCGGCCCCAGGGCCGTCCGGGCCAGGACCACGTCCCCCACCTGCTGCCCGCCGCCCCGCACCACGCTCACCCGGGTGAGCGGCACCCGGTCGCCGTGCCGGTGCCATGCGGTCAGCCGGGCCCAGCACTCGGCGGGCGGCAGCGGGGAGCGGCGGGTCAGGACGAAACGGGCCATGCCGCAGTCTACGGCTCCCGGGGTGGCGGCGGCCGGACGGCGGCTGCTGGCGAGGCGGCCTGAGCGGCCAGGGCGGCCAGTTGGCCTGGGCGGCCTGGGCGGGCCGGAAGGCCGACGCGACGGTGCGGCGACGGCGCTCCGTCTCCGCACCGCCGTCGGGCGACCGGTCAGTTCAGCCGGGCGCCCTCCTGGTGGGTCGGCGCCGGCAGCTGCTGCCGGTGGTCCGGCGGGTAGAACTGCCGGGCCCAGTGCCGCATCGCGCCGATCGGCCCGTCGCCGGCCGCGAGCCGTGGCGGGGTCAGGTACTTCTTGGTGGACCAGATCGGGAAGTCCGCCGAGGTGAACTCGACGCTGTGCCGGAACATCGGACCGGACAGCAGTCTGGTCACCGTACGGCTGACCGTCCGGGCGAGCACCGGCGGCAGTCCGGCCGGCTCCGCCAGGGCGAAGCGGCTCGCCTGGCGCAGCTGCATCCGGGCGGGGGCGACCTGGGTGGGCATGACCAGCGAGCAGATCTGCAGGCCGAGCGAGCGGGTGTGGATGTCCGTGTGCAGCGCGGTGAGGCCGTAGCCGTCGACCTCGACCTCCACCTCGCGCATCCCGACCAGGGGGAACTTCTCCCGCACCCGCATCGAGATGTGGAAGCGCGGGCCGTCGAAGACGACCGGGGCCGCCAACTCGCCCTCCGGCCAGCCGTGCAGGGTGACGAAATGGCCGAGATCGAAGGAGTTCTCCATGACGTCCTGGGCGTGGCCGGGCAGTTCGAAGGAGATGTGCCGCAACGGCCGGCCGCCGAGGACGTGCCAGGCGGGGATCTCCCAGTCCGGCTCCCGGCCGTCGTGGTGGCGCCAGACGAAGACCGCCTCGTTCACCTCGCGCACCGGCAGCGGGGACAGCGCGGCGCGGGGTGGCGGGGTGCCGTAGCCGGTGCGTACGCAGCGGCCGTCGGCGTCGAAGGCGAAGCGGTGGAAGGGACAGACCAGCTGGGTGCCGTGGACCTCGGCGAGTCCGAGGTGGGCGCCCAGGTGCGGGCAGTACGGGCGGACGGCGCGCAGGCGGCCGTCCCGCAGCCGGTACAGCACCACGTCCTCGCCGGCGAGTTGCCGGGTGATCACCGTTCCGGGCTTGAGTTCGGCGGAGAAGGCGAGCGCGGCCCAGCCGTCGGGGTAGGGCAGGGCGGGCGGCAGTGCGACGTCGGCGGCGGTCGGCCGGGAGCTGACGGGGTGGACGTGCGGGTGGGACACGTGGCTGGGCCCTCCTGTCGGTCTGTTCGGCGTGGCCCGTCCCAGGCGCTTGGCGTCCGAACAGCGTGGATCCTCGATGCTAGTCACGGATCGGAGCCCTTCGTACGGTCAACCTCCGTACGAGGGGAAAGGTCTGATGATCAGTCGGGTCCGGAGGGTCGGTCAAAGCTTGGCAAAGTCCGGTCCGACCCCTGGATGTGCCATTGCACATGTCACATCATGCTCCCCATGAGAAAAGCCATCGCCCTGCTCTCGGCCGCCGCGGCCCTCGCCACCCTCGGCGGACTCGTCGGCCCCGCCTCCGCCGCCGAACCCGACGCCCCCGACCTGGTCGACACCGGCCAGGGCGCGCTCGCCTGGAGCTCCTGTGACGACCCGGCCACCCCCGCCCTCCAGTGTGCGATGCTGGAGGTGCCGGTGGACTACGCCGACCCGCACGGGCGCAAGATCAGGATCAAGCTCAACCGGCTGCCCGCCACCGCGCCCAAGGACAAGCAGCAGGGCCCGATCCTGCTCAACCCCGGCGGCCCGGGCGACTCCGGCCTGTGGATGCCCGCCTACATCGCCGGGAAGATCCCGGCGGACGTCGCCGCCACCTACGACTGGATCGGCTTCGACCCGCGCGGCACCAACGGCAGCGACCCCCATGTCATCTGCGACGCCCACTACTTCGACGCCGAACGCCCCGACTACCAGCTGAGCCAGGGCACCTCGAAGGCCTGGCTCAGGAAGGCCGCCGGATACGCCGCCGACTGCGCGGCCGACTGGTCCTGGCTGCTGCCGCACATGACCACCGTCGACAACGCCCGCGACCTGGACAGCATCCGACGGGCCCTCGGCGTACCGAAGATCAACTACTACGGCGGCTCCTGGGGCACCTCGCTCGGCTCCACCTACGGCCAGCTCTTCCCCTCCCATGTGCGCCGGATGGTGCTGGACAGCATCGTCGGCCCGACCATCAGCTGGTACGACCACAACGTCCTCCAGGACGAGGAGCACCAGCGTCGCTTCGACGCCTTCACCGCCTGGACCGCCAAGGCCGACCCGACCTACCACCTGGGCACCGACCCCGCCGCCGTGGCCCAGGCCTACCGCCAGGTCGAGGACGCCCTGCGCAAGGACCCGGTCGACGCCGCCCCCGCGCCCGGGAAGATCGGCCCCGCCGAGTTCGAGGACACCTTCTACGGCGGCGGCTACAACTTCCTGCGCTGGCCCCGGATGGCCACCGTGCTCTCCGCCTACCTCACCCAGCACGACACCCGGCCGCTGAACATCGCCTACAACAAGTACGCGGCCCCCGGCGCCGACGACGGCGCCTTCCCCGCCTACAACGCCGCCCAGTGCACCGAGAACGCCTGGCCGCGCGACTGGGAGTACTGGAAGAAGGACCAGGCGAAGGTCAACGCCCGCGCACCCTTCTACGCCTACAACAACATGTGGTACAACGCCGCCTGCATGTTCTGGCCCTACCAGGGCAACCCGGCCGGCCGCTTGAAGATCACCGGCAAGGGCCTGCCGCCCGTGCTGCTCTTCCAGGCCACCGAGGACGCCGCCACCCCTTACCAGGGCGGCCTCGCCATGCACGACGCGCTGCCGGGCTCCAAGCTCGTCGTCCAGAACGGCGGCAGCTTCCACGAGATCCTCTTCCACGACAACGCCTGCCTGGACGACACCTTCACCGCCTACCTGCGCGACGGCAGCCTGCCCCAGGGCAAGGGACGGATCGCCAAGACCTGCGCCCCCGAGGCCGACCCGGCCCCCGTGTTCGTGACCCCGCCGCCCGCCACCGCGAAGGCCCTCACCACCGCACCGGCCGCCCCGCTCGCCCCCACCGACCCCGAGGCCGTGCGCGGGGTACTGCGTTAGGGCGTGCCTGACACGACCTGAGGCACCGACATCGGGTCTAACGGGACTCCGAGGACCGGGCCACGGCGCTGAGCGGCGCAGCCAGCGACTCCAGGCTGCGCCGCTCCGCCGGCACACCGATCACCGCCTCGACCAGACCGGCGGCGGCCATCAGCGCCGCCCCGATGCAGAAGGCGAGCGTGGTGTCGGCGACCTTCCCGCTGCTGACCAGGCCGTTGAAGAGCAGCGGGCCGCTGATGCCGCCGACCGCCGTGCCGACGGCGTAGAAGAAGGCGATGGACATGGCCCGGGTCTCCAGCGGGAAGATCTCGCTGACCGTCAGGTAGGCCGCGCTGGCCCCGGCCGAGGCGAGGAAGAGCACGGCCGTCCAGCAGGCCGTCATGGTGGCGGCGGAGAGCGAGCCGTGCTGGAAGAGCGCGGCGGTGCCGAACAGCAGGATGCCGGAGCCGAGGTAGGTGCCGGCGATCATGGGTTTGCGGCCGACGGAGTCGAAGAGGTGGCCGAGCAGCAGCGGGCCGAGGAAGTTGCCGACCGCGATCACCGCGAAGTAGTAGCCGGTGTCGCCCTCCGGCACCGCGAAGTAGGTGGTCAGGATGGTGGCGTAACCGAAGGTCACCGCGTTGTAGAGGAAGGCCTGGCCGATGAAGAGCGCCAGGCCGAGGACGGTGCGGCGGGGGTAGCGGCGCACCACGGTGCGGGCGATGGCGACGAAGCCGAGCGGCTCGCGCTCGCGGATCAGGATCGGTTCCCCGGTGACCGCCGGGAGCGGCTCCCCGGTCGCCTCCTCGATGCTCCGCTCGGCCTCCGCGACGACCTGTTCGGCCTCCGACGCCCGCCCGTGGGTGAACAGCCAGCGCGGGCTCTCCGGGACGTGCCGGCGCACCAGCAGGATCACCAGGCCCAGCACCACGCCGATGCCGAAGGCGAGCCGCCAGCCGAGGTCGGTGGCGAACAGCGAGGTGTTGAGCAGGGCGATGGAGGCGAAGGCGCCGATGGCGGCGCCGACCCAGAAGCTGCCGTTGATGATCAGGTCGACCCGGCCGCGGACCCGGGCCGGGATCAGTTCGTCGATCGCCGAGTTGATGGCCGCGTACTCGCCGCCGATGCCGAAGCCGGTGAAGAAGCGGCAGAGGAAGAAGAACCAGGCCGTCCAGGACAGCGAGGTGACGGCGGTGGCGGCCAGGTAGACGGCGAGGGTGACCATGAACAGCTTCTTGCGTCCCAGCCGGTCGGTCAGCCAGCCGAAGAAGAGGGCGCCGGTGCAGGCGCCCGCCACGTAGACGGCGGCGGCGACGGTGGTCACCTGGGCGGTGGTGATGGCGATGCCGCTGCCGTCCTGGGCGAGCCGGCCGGCCATGTTGCCGACGATCGTCACCTCCAGGCCGTCCAGGATCCACACCGTGCCCAGGCCGATCACGATCCGCCAGTGCCAGCGGGACCACGGCAGCCGGTCCAGCCGGGCGGGCACGTCGGTGGCGATCACCCCCGGTGGGGGCGTCCGGTGCGCGGATGGGGTCGACTTCGCCGGATCGGTCATGACGGTCCTCCTTCGTCGGCCGGATGCCTGCTGCCCTGTCCGGATGACTCCCGCCGGGCCGTCACGCTCGGTGAACGGCCGCGACTACTCCGCCATGATGCCCCGGTGGCGACCGGGCCGCCGCCCGGGCGGCGGCCGACCGGGCGCGGTCGGCGCCGGGTCGTGGGGCCCGGGCGGCCGGCTCGGTGGGGTGGGTGTCAGTCGAACCTGCAGAGTGCGATGAAGGCGAGCAGGGCGGGGTAGGCGAGCAGGACGGTGGCGAGGATGCCACGGGTCAGGACGGCCCGCCGCCAGGCTGCGAGCAGCAGGAGCGGCCCGGCCGGGAACACGGGCAGCAGGAACAGCAGGGGGACCAGGTGGTACGGGAGCGAGACCGCGAGCTGGGCGCCGAGTACCACGCCGCCGACGGTCAGACAGGTGCGGCGGAACCGCGTGGCATCGGTGACCGCCAGGGGCAGCACGGTGCCGGCCAGCAGCAGGAGCCAGCCGGCGACGAGCGGCCAGGCGTAGGTGGTGTGGATCATGGCTGCGGGCTGCACCCAGGTGGCGGTCGCGAGCGCGACGAGCGGCCACGGGCGGTCCGTTCTGCGGCTGGAGAGCTGTGATGACATCCGGTCCCCCCGGTGGCTTTGAACAGGTTCAAACTGAACGGGTTCAAGCTATGTGCGGGGGCTTCTCCCGGGCAAGTCCGGACCACCGGCCTCGGGGCCGTCAGTTGCACCGCCCGCTGCCGCTGTAGCAGGGCACGTACCCGCTGGGCAGCGGGGCCGGTGGCGCGGGGTGGCGGCGGTCCCAGTCGTGCTGCATCAGCAGGACGGAGGCTGACAGCGCCAGCGCGACCAGCACCTGGATCGCCGCCGTCCAGCGTGCCCGCAGCAGCGCCGCGACCCCGGCGAGCCCGAGCGCGAGGCACAGCAGGTGCCAGGTGAAGTCGAGTCGGGCGCGGGCCAGCCGGTCGACCGCGCCGTCGGCGCCCTGCCCCGCCCAGGCCTCCATGCCGAAGGCGAACATCCGCAGCAGGTAGGTGACTCCCAGGGCGAGGAGGAGCAGCACGCCGACGCCGAGGTCGAGGCCGAGCGTCGGGCGCTTCGGGCGACGGAGCAGGCGCAGGAGGCGGAGGCGGCGGCGGAGATCGAGGCGGGCGGCGACAGGAGAGCGGTCGATCGGCGGCATGCGGACAGCCTGCCAGGGGTGGGGCGGCGCGGAATTGAGTACGGATACTCAGATCCGCCGCCGCCGAACGGCCGACCGCCGGCCCGCGCCACGGCCCGTACGTCACGGCTCGTACGCCACGGCCCGTACGCCGCGTCTCGTACGCCGGGGTTCGAGGCCTGGTCGAGTACGCGTGCACCGCCCGGTGCGCCTGGGTGTGCGCCGGTGCGCCGGTCGGGTGCCTGCGCTCAAATCACGGAGTGAGAAACGAAGTTGGCGCTTTGTTGCGGCGTGGTGGAGCATGGGCGGGGCCCGGTCTGTTGCGGCGCGCTTGCGCCCGGCCGGGGCGGTACGCGAACGGCGAGAGGAGGCGGGTCCCGTGGTTTCGGTGACACGTCCGTTTCTGGTCCGGGGGAGGGCGGTTCCGCTGGCCAGGTACCTGGCGGAGGAGGAGATCGAGGGCCTGGTGGCCTGTTCGTGCATCGGCAACGAGGTCACCATCGACCTCGCGGACACCCGGATCCTGGTGAGCCTGGCCGATGTCGGCGGGGTGGTGGGCCTCACCTTCCACATGGTCCAGGACGGTCCGGCCAAGCCCCGGTCCTGGACGCGCCGGCTGCCCAGCGACACCGGGCCGAAGGAGCTCGCGACCCGCATCGCCCGGGACGTACGGACCCTGGAGCGCGAACTGGCACCGCTGCGCCGCCGTCCCCCGGAGCGCCGGGGGCCGGTCGGTTGAACCGGTGTTGCCGCTGGCCCGCCGGTTCCCGGTGGCCCGACGGTGGTTGACGGCCCGGGGGGGGGGGGGGGGGGGGGGGGGGGGGGGGGGGGGGGGGGGGGGGGGGGGGGGGATGGGTGAAGCGAAAAAAAAGAAGGCAGCGGGCCGCTTTCCTCACCGCA
>NZ_JBVHYH010000134.1:0-9589 GCF_055569135.1 Kitasatospora sp. NPDC029367 | reverse complement strand
GGTTACATTCCGAACCCGGAAGCTAAGCCTCACAGCGCCGATGGTACTGCAGGGGGGACCCTGTGGGAGAGTAGGACGCCGCCGAACAATCATTCCAAAAAGACCCCCTCCCATTCGGGAGGGGGTCTTTTTGCGTTACCCTCTGCCAATGCAGAACCTGACCCTGACCTGGCAGACCGCCGGGGGCGCCGCCGTCGTCCTCTACGGAGGCGCGTACGCCGCTGCGAGGGTCCGGAAGCCGGGGGCGTCGGCGCTGCTGCGGGAGGCCGGCACACTGCTGGCACTGTTCGCGCTCTGGCAACTGGTCGGGCACCTGTCGGTGATGAGCGCCGATCACGCGTTGGACCGGGCGAGCTGGATCCACCGGACCGAGCAGGCGATCGGCCTGCCGGACGAGGCCTCCTGGCAGGCGGCGGTCACGCCGTACCCGGTGCTGGTGCGGCTGGCGAACTACTACTACGCGGTGATGCACTTCGCCGTCATGCTCGGTGTGCTGCTCTGGGTCTTCCTGCGGCACCGCGAGCGCTACGCGTGGGTGCGCAACACGGTGGTGATCACCACGGCGGTCTGTCTGCTGGTGCAGTTCATCCCGGTGGCGCCGCCGCGGATGCTGCCGCAGAGCGGCTTCGTGGACGTGGCCGCGCAGTACGGGCAGTCGGTGTACGGCGGCGCGGTCGGCGGGGTGGTGGTGGCGGACCAGCTGTCGGCGATGCCGTCGGTGCACGTCGCCTGGTGCGTGCTGGCGGCGGTCGCGGTGGTGCGGGTGTCGCCGAGCCCGTTCCGCTGGGTGGTGGTGCTGCACCCGCTGCTGACGGTCGCGGTGGTCGTGGTGACGGCCAACCACTTCTGGGCGGACGGCATCGTCGCCGTCGCCATCCTGCTGTTCGCCTACGCCGTGCTGGCGCTGGCGGCACGGCGACGGGGCCGGGCCCCCGTCGAGACGGAGACCCGGCCCCGGGCCGGTGCCGAGGAGCGGCCCCAGCAGGTCGGTTGAGCCCCGGCCGGTCACTTGACCGGCAGGGCGACCTTCCCCCAGGAGCCGTTGCTCAGCCGGGAGGTGGCCCAGTACCAGGCGATGAGCCCGGAGACGGCCGCGACCCAGCCGGCGGCCTTGCCGAGGCCGCTGTAGCTGCCGAGGACGGCGATGGCGTCCAGTACGAGGGAGACGGTGAACAGGCCGTAGACGGCACGGCTGAACAGGCCCGCGCCCCAGCTGGCGGCGGTGAGGCTGAGGGCGAGCAGGGCCCACACGAGCAGGAACAGGCCCGCGGCGTTCTTGCTCGCGCCGCCGGCCATCGACCAGGTCGCCCAGAAGGCGCCGAGGCTGGTGAAGGCGGTCCCGGTGAAGCCCTCGCCGCCGCGGAGCTGCCAGAGGCCCGCGATGAAGAGGGTGACGCCGCCGAGCAGGTGGGCGAGGTGGACCGCGTCCCCGGCACCGGTGTTGTGCAGGATCCCGGTGGAGAGCAGACCGTAGGCGAGCAGTGTCAGGCCGAGGGCGAGGTAGCCGAGGTTACCCGCGTCGGCTCCGGAGGAGCGGGCGTTCGTTGCCCCGGTAGCGTCGTTGCTCACCGGAGGCTCCTTTCACTCTGGGCGCGCGCAGGGCGCAGTGACGCTTGGTGTCGTTCGATGGGTGGATGCGCGCGACCGCGCCGAGGGCGCACGGCTGTGAGCGTGCGCGGGCTGCGGTCAGAAGTGAGGTCAGAAGCGACGGGCCTGCGGAGAGCCGCTGGTCACGTCCCCGCCGGGGGATTCCCCGGCGAGATCGGTTTACCCGGCCGTGCCCGCTTGTACCCTTGTGAACATAACAATTTGTGATGATGTCAGCTGTGGAGCGCTCACGACTGACGCTGGGTGGGGACCCGGAGCGTCAGGATCGCCATGTCGTCGGACGGCGGCTCGGGGGCGAAGCGCTCGACCGCGCGCTGTACCCGCATGGCGACCGCGCCGGCGGTCAGCCCGGTGCAGCCGGTGAGCACCTCGGCGAGGCCGTCGTCGCCGAGCATCCGCCGGCCCTCGCGGCGCTCGGTGACGCCGTCGGTGACGCAGAGCAGGACCTCGCCGGGTGCCAACACCAGGTGCTCGGCGGTGAGTTCGAGGTCGTCCAGGACGCCGAGCAGCGGCTGCGGGGTGGCGGCGCGGTCGACCTGGCCGTCGGTGCGCAGCCGCAGCGGCAGCGGGTGGCCGGCGCAGACCAGGGACAGTTCGGTGCTGCCGTCCGGGCGGGGCGTCAGCTCGCCGTAGAGCAGGGTGAGGAAGCGGCTGCGCGAACCCTCGTCCAGGATGGCCGCGTTGAGTCGGCGCAGCACCTGCGGGGCGTCCAGGCCCTCGCGGGCGAGCAGGCGCAGCGAGTGCCGGGCCAGGCCGGTGACGGAGGCGGCCTCGGGGCCGGTGCCGCAGACGTCGCCGATGGCGAAGCCGTAGGTGCCCTCGCGGATGGTGAACAGGTCGTAGAAGTCGCCGCCGACCTCGTTGCCCTCGCCGGCGGCCTGGTAGTAGACGTCCACCTCGACGCCGGGGATCTCGGGCAGGTCCGGCGGGAGCAGGCTGCGCTGGAGGGCCTGGCTGGTCGCGGTGCGCTCGGAGTAGAGGCGGGAGTTGTCGAGGGCCAGGGCGGCCCGGCGGGAGAGGTCCTCGGCGAGTTCGAGGATCTCCTGCCGGAACCGCACGCCGGCCGGGACGCCGAGCGCGAGCAGGCCGATCACCCGGTTGCGGGCGGTCAGCGGCAGGACGACGGTCTCGCCGAGCAGGCCGGCGAGTTCGGGGCTGTCGGTGAGGCCGCGGGCCCCGGCGGTCTCGGCGGGGGCGGTCCAGAAGCGGACGCCGTGGGTGGGTCCCGTCTCGGGGGAGGGGGTCTTGTCGAGGAGGTCGCGCAGCGGGTCGATCCGGTCCTCGTCCTCGTGCAGCACGAAGGCGAGGCCGGCCGAGGAGCTGTGGTCGCCGTTGGTGTAGACGGCGCACCAGGAGGCGAGGGTGGGGACGGCCATCTGGGCCATCAGCGCCAGGGTCTGCTCGTGTTCGAGGGTGCCGGCCAGCAGGTCGGAGGCCTCGACGAGGAAGGAGAGCGAGCCGCGGCGCAGCCGTTCGAGCTCGGTCAGCCGGGTGCTCTCGACGGCCAGGGCGACCCGGTCGGCGGCGAACTGGAGGCGCAGCGCGTCCTCGTTGTCGTAGCGGCCGGGGGCGGCGGTGGCGATGCCGAGCGAGCCGATCAGGCGGCCCTCGACCTTGAGCGGGACGGTGACCAGGGAGCGCATGCCGCTGCCGGTGAGCAGGGGCAGGCCGGTGGGGCGGGCGGCGAGGTCCTCGTGGACGGTGGGCAGCCGGGCGGAGTCGTAGCGGTTGCCGGTGCCCACCGGGAAGCGGGTGTGCCGGCGGTGCCCGGTGGTCAGGCCGGTGGCGGCGCGGACCTCGAACTCGGCCTCGTCGTCGGTGGTGAGCAGCAGGTAGGCGGCGTCGGCGTCGAGCAGGTCGCGGGCGCGTTCGACGGTGCGCTGGAGGAGGGTTTCCAGGTCGTCGGTGGCGACCGGTCCGGCCAGCAGGTCGAGCCGGGGACCGGCCGGGTCGGGGCGCTCGCCGGGCAGGGCGCGGGCGGGGGAGCGCAGGACCGCGCGGTCGGGTTCGAGGACGAGCAGGCAGAGGGTGGAGGCGACGCCCTCGGTGTCGCGCACGCGCACCTGGAGGCCGTAGACCTCGACCTCCTCGCCGTCGGCCCGGCGCACGCCGTAGTCGCCCTCCCAGCGGGCCAGCCGGAGGGTGTCGGTGAGGCCGAGGCCGCGGCCGGGGGACTGCGGCCAGACCGCGAGGTCGGCCCAGGGGCGGCCCAGCACGGTGGCGGCGGGGTACCGGAAGAGGGATTCGGCGTCCGGGTTCCAGGCCAGGACGCGGCCGTCCTCGTCGAGCTGGACGACGGCGACGTGCAGCGGCCCGGGGCTGCTGGGCAGGTCGCTGCCGGGGGTGGCGGGGACGGCGTAGCGGGTGCCGGCCACGTGGGCGGGCAGGGCGAGCCGGAACCAGACGGTCTTCTGGCCGGCCGCGTACTCGACGCCCCAGCGCTCGGCGAGGGCGGAGCACATCAGCAGGCCGCGGCCGCCCTCGCCGTCGGGGTCGGCGAAGCGCTCGGAGGCGGACACCGGGCCGTCGCCGAGCGAGGGCAGGCCGCGCTCGGGGTGGTGGTCGGTGACCTCGATCCGGACGCTCTCCTCCTCGCGCAGGCAGCAGACCTCGGCGGCGGTGCCGGCGTGCACGACGGCGTTGGTGACCAGCTCGCTGACCAGGACGACGGCGTCGTCGACGACCTCGGGCAGGCCCCAGCCGAGCAGCGCGTCCCGGACGAAGCCCCGGGCGGCGGCCGCGGACCGGCCGTCGGGGTCGAAGGTGGCGGCTGCGCGCGCGGTGACCACGTTGCCACTTCTCCTCTGCTGCTCTGGCCCTGACTGTCCGGGGCTCGTGCCGACCTCCCCGTGCGTGCCGTCGGTGGGCGGCGTCGTCGGGTCGGGTCGTGGCCCGGTGCAGCGCTCCACCCTACTTTCCGCTCGGTACCCCGTGGGGGCGGGGCGGTGAAACAGGCACCGGAGGGTGATTCTGCCCACCTGTTTCGGACGGTGCGGGGACAACCCTGTGCAACCGGCCGTATACCCGGCGCCAGTGCTGCCAGACTGGGGGGTCCGCGACGGCCGGTGGGAGCAGTACGGTCGTGTGGGTGCCGGGGGGCCGTGAGGGCCGGCCGGTACGCAGCCCAGCCGGGCCGGTGCCCGGTCCCGTGCCGTTTCCGGTGCGGCGGGTCACCGGACAGTTCACACGATGTGGGAGGGGCCCGTTGAGTTCGGCCACCAAGGACGCCACCAAGGACGCCACCGGTACGACGCCGCAGGCTCCGCGCGGCGGGCGGTCCGGGACCGCGCCGCGGATCGCGGCCGGCCGGCGAGCGGGCCACAGCCGCAGCGCGGAGCCCGCCGAACTGCGCAAGCTGCTGGCCGCGCTGACCGCGATGCGGGACGGCAACTTCCGCCGCAGGCTGACGGTGCCGGGCGACGGGCCGTTGGCGGAGATCGCCGCGGTGTTCAACGAGGTCGCCGAGCGCAACCAGCACCTGACCGGTGAACTGGCCCGGGTGCGGCGGGCGGTGGGCCGTGAGGGCCGGCTGAACGAGCGGCTGGAGACCGGTGCGGGCGAGGGCGCCTGGATGGCGGCGGTCGACAACTGCAACGCGCTGATCGACGACCTGGCCCGGCCGATGGCCGAGGTGGGCCGGGTGCTGACCTCGATCGCCGAGGGCGACCTGGACCAGAAGATGGAGCTGCGCTCGCTGCACAGCAACGGGGTGAGCCACCCGTTGCGCGGCGAGTACCTGAGGATCGGCCGGACGGTCAACGGGCTGGTGGACCAGCTCTCCGAGTTCACCGACGAGGTGACCCGGGTGGCCCGCGAGGTGGGCACCGAGGGCAAGCTCGGCGGGCAGGCCAAGGTCCGTAGTGTGTCGGGCAGTTGGAAGGACCTGGCGGACTCGGTCAACACCATGGCCGGGCGGCTGACCGCGCAGGTGCGCAACATCGCCCAGGTGACCACGGCGGTGGCCAAGGGCGACCTGTCCCGCAAGGTGACCGTCGACGTGGCCGGCGAGATGCTGGAGTTGAAGAACACCGTCAACACGATGGTGGACCAGCTGAACGGCTTCGCCGCCCAGGTGACCACGGTGGCCCGGGACGTCGGCACCGAGGGCCGGCTGGGCGGTCAGGCGCAGGTGCCGGGCGTGGCCGGGGTCTGGCGCGAGCTGACCGACTCGGTGAACTTCATGGCCGACAACCTGACCGGCCAGGTGCGCAACATCGCCCAGGTGACCACGGCGGTGGCGCGCGGGGACCTCTCGCAGAAGATCGAGGTGGACGCGCGCGGCGAGATGCTGGAGCTCAAGAACACCATCAACACGATGGTGGACCAGCTCTCCGGCTTCGCCGAACAGGTGACCCGGGTGGCCCGCCAGGTGGGCACCGAGGGCCGGCTCGGCGGTCAGGCGCAGGTGCCCTGGGCGGCCGGGGTGTGGCGGGACCTGACCGACAACGTCAACTTCATGGCGAACAACCTCACCGATCAGGTGCGCAACATCGCCCAGGTGACGACCGCGGTCGCCAAGGGCGACCTGTCGCAGAAGATCCAGGTGGACGCCCGGGGCGAGATCCTGGAGTTGAAGAACACCATCAACACCATGGTCGACCAGCTCTCGGCCTTCGCCGACGAGGTCACGCGGGTCGCCCGGGACGTCGGCACCGAGGGCATCCTCGGCGGTCAGGCCAGCGTGCCCGGGGTGTCCGGGACGTGGAAGGACCTGACCAACAGCGTCAACCTGATGGCCAACAACCTGACCAGTCAGGTCCGCAACATCGCCGAGGTGACCACGGCGGTGGCCCGCGGCGACGTGTCGAAGAAGATCACCGTCGACGCCCGGGGCGAGATCCTGGAGCTGGTGACCACCGTCAACACCATGGTCGACCAGCTCTCGGCCTTCGCCGACGAGGTCACCCGCGTCGCCCGCGAGGTGGGCACCGAGGGCATCCTGGGCGGCCAGGCGCGGGTGCGCGGGGTGTCGGGCATCTGGAAGGACCTGACCGACAACGTCAACTTCATGGCGTCGAACCTGACCGGACAGGTCCGCAACATCGCCGAGGTCGCCTCCGCGGTGGCCCGCGGCGACCTCTCCAAGAAGATCACCATCGACGCCCAGGGTGAGATCGCGACGCTCGCCGGGACGCTGAACACCATGGTGGACCAGCTGTCCGCGTTCGCGGTCGAGGTCACGCGCGTTGCCCGCGAGGTGGGCACCGACGGCACCCTGGGCGGTCAGGCGAGCGTGCCGGGCGTGGCCGGCATCTGGAAGGACCTGACCGACAACGTCAACCAGATGGCCAACAACCTCACCGGCCAGGTCCGCAACATCGCTCTGGTGATCACCGCGGTCGCCCGCGGCGACCTCTCGCAGAAGATCGACGTGGACGCGCGCGGCGAGATCCTCCAGCTCAAGACCAACATCAACACCATGGTGGACCAGCTCTCCGCCTTCGCCGACGAAGTCACCCGGGTCGCCCGCGAGGTGGGCACCGACGGGCGGCTCGGCGGCCAGGCCCGGGTGCCCGGGGTGGACGGCACCTGGCAGGACCTCACCGAGTCGGTGAACGAGCTGGCCAACAACCTGACCCGGCAGGTGCGCGCGATCGCCCAGGTCGCCACCGCGGTGACCAGGGGCGACCTGAGCCTGCGGATCGACGTGGACGCCGCCGGGGAGCTCGACGAGCTCAAGGACAACATCAACCAGATGATCGCCAACCTGCGCGAGACCACCCGCACCAACCAGGAGCAGGACTGGCTCAAGACCAACCTGGCCCGGATCTCCGGCCTGCTCCAGGGCCGCCGGGATCTGGAGGCCGTCGCCTCGCTGATCATGACCGAGCTGACCCCGGTGGTCTCCGCCCAGCACGGCGCCTTCTTCCTGGCCCAGCCGGCCGGGCGGACCGCCGAACTGATCACTGAGGACGACGACGAGAACGACACCGTGCTGCGGCTGATCGGCAGCTACGGCTACCAGCGGCGGGCGATGCCGACCACCTTCCGGCCGGGCGAGTCGCTGATCGGCCAGGCGGCGGTGGAGAAGCGGGCGATCATCGTCAAGGAGGCGCCGCCCGGCTACCTCAAGATCGCCACCGGCCTCGGCGAGGCCTCGCCGGCCCACATCGTGGTGCTGCCGGTGCAGTTCGAGGGCCGGCTGCTGGGCGTGATCGAGCTGGCCACGTTCAGCTCCTTCACCACCGTCGCACTGGACTTCCTCAACCAGATCGCCGACCTGATCGGCGTCACCGTCAACACCATCAGCGTCAACACCAAGACCGAGGGCCTGCTGCTGGAGTCCCAGCGGCTCACCGCCGAACTCTCGATGCGATCCGCCGAGTTGGAGGCGCGCCAGGAGGAACTGGAGCGCACCAACGAGGAGTTGCAGGAGAAGGCCGAGCAACTCGCCCAGCAGAACCGCGACATCGAGATCAAGAACAGCGAGATCGAGGAGGCCCGGCAGGTCCTGGAGGAGCGCGCCGAGCAGCTCGCCCTGGCCTCCCGGTACAAGAGCGAGTTCCTCGCCAACATGTCGCACGAGCTGCGCACCCCGCTCAACTCGCTGCTGATCCTGGCCAAGCTGCTCTCCGACAACAACGAGGGCAACCTCTCGCCCAAGCAGGTCGAGTTCGCCGACACCATCCACGGCGCCGGCTCCGACCTGCTCCAGCTGATCAACGACATCCTCGACCTGTCCAAGGTCGAGGCCGGCAAGATGGACGTCCGTCCGGCCCGGATCGCCCTGGTCCAGCTGGTGGACTACGTCGAGGCCACCTTCCAGCCGGTCGCCCTGGACAAGAACCTGGACTTCGCGGTCCGGGTCTCGCCCGCCCTGCCGGTCACCCTGCACACCGACGAGCAGCGGCTCCAGCAGGTGCTGCGCAACCTGATCTCCAACGCCGTCAAGTTCACCGACTCCGGCGGCGTCGACTTCTCGATCAGCGCGGCCGGCCGGGACGTCCCCCAGCACGTGCGCGAGCGGCTGCTGGAGTTCGGCTCGATCCAGGGCCCGGACGAGGAGCTGATCGCCTTCTCGGTCTCCGACACCGGCATCGGCATCCCCGGCAACAAGCTGCGGGAGATCTTCGAGGCGTTCAAGCAGGCCGACGGCACCACCAGCCGCAAGTACGGCGGCACCGGCCTCGGGCTGTCGATCAGCCGCGAGATCGCCCGGCTGCTCGGCGGGGAGATCCACGCCGAGAGCGAGCTGGGCAAGGGCTCGACCTTCACGCTCTACCTGCCGCTGCGCACCGACGCCCCGGAGGCCACCACCGAGCGGTCCCAGGAGCGCCCGGGTCCGGTGAACCCGCCCGCGCTGCGCGCCTCGGTCGGGGTGACCCCGGTGGGCCTGCCGGTGCCGGTCGGTGAGAGCCCGGCCGACCACTGGGCCCAGGAGGTCCGGGAGATGGCCGAGGAGCGCCGCCGCGGGGCGGTGGAGCGCCGCCGCAGCGCCGCCCTGGAGAGCGCCGCGGTGCCGCGCGCGGTGGAGCCCGCGCAGCAGCCCCGGCCGGCCCGCGGCGACACCCGCTTCGACGGCCAGCAGGTGCTGATCGTGGACGACGACGTGCGCAACGTGTTCGCCCTGACCAGCGTGCTGGAGCAGCACGGGCTGACCGTCCTGTACGCGGAGAACGGCCGTGAGGGCATCGAGATGCTGGAGCAGCACGAGAACGTGGCGCTGGTCCTGATGGACATCATGATGCCGGAGATGGACGGCTACGCGACCACCGAGGCGATCCGCCGGATGCCCCAGTTCGCCGGCCTGCCGATCATCGCGCTGACCGCCAAGGCGATGAAGGGCGACCGGGAGAAGTCCCTGGAGGCGGGAGCCACCGACCACATCACCAAGCCGGTGGAGACCGACCACCTGCTGTCGGTGATGTCCGAGTGGCTGAACGGCGACCGCGCGTGAGTCCGCCGCCTGGGGGGGGGGGGGGGGGGGGGGGGGGGGGGGGGGGGGGTTTTTTTGGGTTTGGGGTGTTTGTTGGGGGCCTGG
>NZ_JBVHYH010000133.1:0-9635 GCF_055569135.1 Kitasatospora sp. NPDC029367 | reverse complement strand
CCGCTCCACACCCCCGCCGTGGACGCCTCCCACCGCCCGTATTCCACCTCCACCCCCCCCCCCCCCCCCCCCACCCCCCCCCCCCCACCCCCCCCCACCCCCCCCCCCGCCGAACCGGCGGTGCGGCGCCCGGACTCCCCCGGGCGCCCTACGGGCCGCACCGCCCCGAACGATACGGACGCACACCCATGGCTGGACCCGTTCTCGAAATGCGGTCGATCAGCAAGTCGTTCCCCGGCGTCAAGGCACTCTCCGAGGTCAACCTGACCGTGGCGGCCGGCGAGGTGCACGCCATCTGCGGCGAGAACGGCGCCGGCAAGTCCACCCTGATGAAGGTGCTCAGCGGGGTCTACCCGCACGGCAGTTACGAGGGCGAGATCCTCTTCGAGGGCGAGCCCTGCCAGTTCAAGGACATCCGGGCCAGCGAGCAGCGCGGCATCGTCATCATCCACCAGGAACTCGCCCTGGTGCCGTACCTGTCCATCGCCGAGAACGTCTTCCTGGGCAACGAGCACGCCACCCGGGGCATCATCAGCTGGCACCGGACCCTCACCCACGCCGGCGAACTGCTCCGGCAGGTCGGCCTGGCGGAGAGCCCGCACACCCGGATCGCCGACCTCGGCGTGGGCAAGCAGCAACTGGTCGAGATCGCCAAGGCGTTGGCCAAGAAGGTCAAGCTGCTCATCCTCGACGAGCCGACCGCCGCGCTGAACGACGAGGACAGCCGCAAGCTCCTCGACCTGATCCTGGAGCTCAAGGCGCAGGGCATCTCCTGCATCATCATCTCGCACAAGCTGAACGAGATCGCCCGGGTCGCCGACGCCGTCACCATCCTGCGCGACGGGCAGACCATCGAGACCATCGCGATCGGCCCGGAGGGCATCTCCGAGGACCGGATCATCCGCGGCATGGTCGGCCGGGACCTGGAGCACCGCTACCCCGAGCGCACCCCCGACATCGGCGAGGTCGCCTTCGAGATCGACGGCTGGACCGTGCGCCACCCGATCGACCAGCAGCGCACCGTGGTGGACGGCGCCTCCCTGAACGTGCGGCGCGGCGAGATCGTCGGCGTCGCCGGCCTGATGGGCGCCGGCCGCACGGAGCTCGCGATGAGCGTCTTCGGCCGCTCCTACGGGCGCTGGGCCGGTGGCCGGGTGCTGCTGCACGGCCGGGAGATCCGCACCCGGACGGTGCCGGAGGCCATCGGCCACGGCATCGCCTACGTCACCGAGGACCGCAAGCACTTCGGCCTCAACCTGATCGACGACATCAGCCGGAACATCTCGCTGAGCGCGCTCGGCAAGGTCGCCCGGTACGGCCGGGTCGACCGGCACGAGGAGAGCAAGGTCGCCGAATCGTTCCGGCGGACCATGAACATCAAGGCCCCGACGGTGTTCACCCGGACCGGCACGCTCAGCGGCGGCAACCAGCAGAAGGTCGTCCTCAGCAAGTGGATCTTCGCCGGGCCCGAGGTGCTGATCCTCGACGAGCCGACCCGCGGCATCGACATCGGCGCCAAGGCGGAGATCTACACCGTCATCGCCGAACTGGCCGCCCAGGGCAAGGCCGTACTCGTCATCTCGTCCGAACTCCCCGAACTCCTCGGCCTGTGCGACCGGATCTACACCATGGCCGAAGGCCGGATCACCGGCGAGGTCGCCCGCGCCGACGCCACCCAGGAATCCCTCATGCGGCTCATGACCATGAGCGCCGCATCCAGCAACGAGCAGGTGTGAGGCATGGCCCAGACCGAGATCATCCCGGACTCCGCCCAGAACGGGCCCGAGCCCGACCCGAGCCCGTCCGTCGGCGCCGCCCTGGCCCGCGCACTGCGCGGCAACGTGCGCCAGTACGGCATGCTGGTCGCCCTGGCGCTGATCGTGCTGCTGTTCCAGATCTGGACCGACGGCATCCTGCTCCAGCCGCTCAACATCACCAACCTGATCCAGCAGAACGGCTACATCCTCATCCTGGCGATCGGGATGATGATCGTCATCATCGCCGGGCACATCGACCTGTCGGTCGGCTCCCTGGCCGCCTTCGTCGGGGCCGCCGCCGCGGTGATGATGGTCGAGCACCACCTGCCGTGGCCCGTGGCGATGCTGATCGCGCTGGTGATCGGCGCCCTGGCCGGCGCCTGGCAGGGCTTCTGGATCGCCTACCTCGGGATCCCGTCCTTCATCGTCACCCTGGCGGGCATGCTGCTCTTCCGCGGCGGCACCCAGATCCTGCTGCAGGGCCAGTCGGTGGCGCCGTTCCCCAAGGGCTTCCAGAGCATCAGCAGCGGCTTCCTGCCCGAGGTGGGTCCGCACACCAACTACCACAACCTCACCCTGCTGCTCGGTCTCGCGGTGTTGGCCGTGGCCGTCCTCCAGGAGCTGCGCGGCCGGCGGCAGACCGCCTCGTACGGGCTGGAGGTGCTCCCGCTCGGGCTGTTCCTGGCCAAGCTCGCCGTGATCACGGCGGCCGTGGTCGTGTTCACCCTGCTGCTGGCCAGCTACCACGGCGTGCCGATCGTCCTGCTGATCCTCGGCGCCCTGCTGGTCGGCTTCGGCTACCTGATGCGCAACTCGATCATCGGCCGGCACACCTACGCCATCGGCGGCAACGAGGCGGCGGCCAAGCTGTCCGGTGTGAAGAGCAAGCGGGTCGTCTTCCTCGCCTTCACCAACATGGGCGTCCTCGCCGCACTGGCCGGGTTGGTCTTCGCCGCACGGCTCAACGCCGGCACCCCGCAGGCCGGCATCAACTTCGAGCTGGAGGCGATCGCCGCCGCCTTCATCGGCGGCGCCTCCGCCAGCGGCGGCGTGGGCACCGTGATGGGCGCGATCATCGGCGGCCTGGTGCTCGGCGTGCTGAACAACGGCATGTCGCTGGTCGGCGTCGGCACCGACTACCAGCAGGTGATCAAGGGCCTGGTGCTGCTCGCGGCCGTGGGCTTCGACGTCTACAACAAGCGCCGGGCCGGTTCCTGATCCGGTGAGCGACGCGGCAAGCCGTTGAGCGACGCGGCAGGACGGGCACGGTGCGGCGGCACCGTGCCCGTCCTGCCGCGTTCAGTCTCTTGTTCAATCGTCAAGTACAGCATCGCCGCGCCGGTCAGACCCCCTCGCCGTCCCGGCGCTCCAGCCCGGCCGCCCGGGCGCGCGCCCGGGCCGCGTGGGAGGCGATCAGCAGCGCCAGCCGCTTGGGCCGACGGACGTGCACCAGGACCAGTGGCTCCTCCCTCCCGCGGACCAGCAGGGCGACGGTCGTGTGGTGGAACGTCGACACCTCCCGGCGGCCGCTGCGGCGGGTCTCCGCGTAGCCGGGGCGGTAGCTGACGTCCAGGATGTCGGCCCAGCCGAGCAGCATCGGGTCCGGCGTGCGGGCGAAGCGCAGCCGCAGGCCCTCCGGGCGCACCTCGACGCTCCGCAGGCCCACGCTCGGCGGGAGCTGACCGATGACCACCAGGCCGCCCAGCACGACCGCGTCGACCACCAGCCCCTGCCACAGGATGCCGTGGTAGATCAGCAACCAGAAGAGCAGGACCAGGGCGATGAAGGCCCACTTCCAGACCGCCAGCGGAACGTAACGGCGGACGTGGTGAACGCTCACAGAGCCACCCCTGGGCATCGCCTGTGACATGACTTCCCCCCAACCCAAACGTTTGGCCCAATCGTTTGGGTTGGATGATAGGCAGGTTCGACCGAAGGCGCCAGAGGCCGGAACTCCTCAGCTGGACCGGAGAAGTGACGGCCCGACAGCCGTTCCGCTGGAGGCCCGCTCCACCAGCTCGGGCGCGAGCCGCCGGGAGCGGGCGGGCGCGCCGCCGATCCGGCGCAGCAGCTCCCGCACCGCCACCCGGCCCTGCTCCGCCATCGGCGAGCGGACCGTGGTCAGCGCGACCGGCAGCTCGGCGGCGACCGGGGTGTCGTTGAAGCCCGCCAGGGCGAGGTCCCGCCCCGGGTGCCTGCCGAGGTCCCGGGCCGCTCCCAGGACCCCGATGGCGGCCAGGTCGTTGACGGCGAACAGTGCCGTGGGGCGGCCGTCGGCGGTCAGCAGGGCGGTCGCCGCCTCGCGGCCGCCCGCGGTGTCGAAGGCGCAGTGCCGCACCAGTTCGGGCGGCACCGGCAGACCGGCCTCCGCGTACCGGTCGACGAAGCCGGCGGTGCGGTCGGTGCCGGTGCTGGCGAAGGGCTCCCCCGCGACGCAGCCGACCCGGCGGTGCCCCAGCCGCAGGAAGTGCTCGGCGACCAGGCGCCCTCCCCGGTAGTCGTCACAGGTGACGGCCGGAAGCCCGCCGTCGGTACGGCGGTTGACCAGGACGTGCGGCGTGTCGCGGAGCGCCGGGTCCGCCAGGGCGGCGCCGTCCAGGTGCGCGTCGCCGATGATGAGGCCGTCCACCCGCCGGCCGAGGACCATCGCGATCCGCTCGCGCTGGCGGACCGGATCGTCCTGGGTGTTGGTGACGAAGGCCGCGAACCCGTGCCGCGCGGCCTCCTCCTCGATGCCCTCGTAGATGGTCGCGACGACGATCTCGGACAGCCGGGCGAACACCACCCCGATCAGGTTGCTGCGCCGGGTCCGCAGACTGACGGCGGCGGGATCGCGCCGGTAGCCCAACTCCTCGGCCAGGTCCCGGACCCGACGGGCCGTCGTGCCCGAGGCGGCCCGCCGCCCGTCGCCTTCGGATCCGTTCAGGACCCTGGAGACGGTGGACACGTCCAGCCCCAGCTGGTCGGCGATCACCCGCAGCGTCACCGGGCGGCTCTCGATACCCATGACCGACTCCCTCTCCTCCACGACCGCCATTGTGCGCGATCACCGCGCGGGCCGTCGGCGGGGGTTTCCAGGGCCGGTGGCTGCACCGGAGGTCGGGCCCACCTCCGAGGTCGAAACTTTTTTCGGCGGGCGGCAACCTCCCGCGCGACGGCGGCAACTGACAGGCGACACCGAGGGCGGAACACCCCGCGGTTCGTCCGATCCCACCGCCTGCCGCCGCCGCGCGCCCGCCCGTACGACCGGGTGTGGTGCGGCGGCGGGGCCGAAGCAAGGAGTAGCCCCCATGAACGAGACGGATGCCACGGCGGAGGGCCGCGGCCGGCGCGCCCGGGCGGCCGGCAGCGCAGGGCGTGCCCGTGGGCGCCACCGCCGGCGCGCGATGAGCGCGACCGCGCTGCTGCTCGGCGTGCCCGTCGCCGTCGGGTCGTACTTCGTGTTCACCCACGAGGAGTCCCAGGCCGCGACGGTCGACGGCGATGCCTACTACCGGCTGGTCTCCGTGCGCAGCGGCAAGGTGCTGGACGTCGACGCCTTCTCCACCGCCGACGGCACCCGTATCCAGCAGTGGACGGACCAGGCGACGGCCAACCAGCAGTGGCGGCTGAGGCCCACCGGGGACGGCTACTACGAGCTGGTGAACCGCAACAGCGGCAAGGTGCTGGGCATAGCGGGGGATTCGACCGACCGGACGGCCACCGCCGAGCAGCAGACGGATCGTTCCGCCGCCGCCCAGCAGTGGCGGATCGACGATGTGAGCGGTTCCGACGCCGTCACCTTCACCTCCCGCAGGAGCGGCCAGGTCCTGGACGTCTCCGGAGCCTCCACCGCCCAGGGCGCGGCGGTCATCCAGTATCCCGGCTGGGGCGGGAGCAACCAGCAGTGGAAGCTGGTGAGGATGCCCGCGACCGACGGCGCGCAGGCCACCGGACCGTACGTGTGGAAGAACGCCCAGATCGTCGGCGGCGGGTTCGTCACCGGCTTCGTCTTCAACCCCAGCCGCAAGGACCTCCTCTACGCCCGCACCGACATCGGCGGCGCCTACCGCTGGGACGCGGCCGCCGGCCAGTGGACCTCGATCACCGACTGGATCAGCGACTGGAACCTGCTGGGCATCGAGAGCCTGGCGACCGACCCGGTCGACCCGAACCGGCTGTACCTGGCGAGCGGCACGTACACCAACGGCTGGGCGGGCAACGGCTCGATCCTGCGCTCCACCGACCAGGGCAGGACCTTCCAGCGCACCGACCTGCCGTTCAAACTGGGCGGCAACGAGGACGGCCGGTCGATGGGCGAGCGCCTGGTGGTGGACCCGTCCGACCACAGCAGGCTCTACCTGGGCACCCGCAAGAACGGCCTGTGGCACAGCACGGACTACGGCGCGACGTGGAGCCAGGTCGGCGCCTTCCCCGTCAAGGACGGCGCGAGCAGCGGGGTCGGCCTGTCCTTCGTGACCTTCGGCCCGGCGGGCAGCAAGACGATCTACGTCGGCGTGGCCGACAAGTCGACCTCCCTGTACCGCTCCACCGACGGCGGCAACTCCTGGCAGGCCGTGCAGGGCCAGCCGACGGGTCAGTTGCCGCACCACGGCGTGCTGTCCGGCGACGGCTCGCTCTACCTGACGTACAGCGACGGTCCGGGCCCGCAGCCGGTGACGGCCGGATCGGTGTGGAAGTACACGCCGTCCACCGGGGCGTGGAAGAACGTCTCGCCGTCCAGCGGCCACTACGGCTTCGCCGGTCTCGCGGTCGACGCCGAGCACCCGGACACGGTGATGGTCACCACCCTCAACCGCTGGTACCCCAACGAGGAGCTCTACCGGTCGACCGACGGCGGCGCGACCTGGAAGGCGCTGGGCTCGACCGCCGTGCGCGACGCCTCGGCGGCGCCCTACGTGGGGTCCGGCAGCGTCGGGCACTGGATGGGCGCGCTGGCCATCGACCCGTTCGACTCCGGACACGTCCTGTACGGCACCGGATCGGGCATGTGGCGCAGCACCGACGTGACCGCGGCGGACCACGGGGGCGCCACCCACTGGACCATCCCCAAGGGGGTGGAGGAGACCGCGACCAACGGACTGATCAAGGCGCCCGGCTTCCCGCTGGTCAGCGCGCTCGGCGACCAGAGCGGATTCCGGCACGACGACCTGACCAAGTCCCCGACCCGGCAGCTGGTCGGGCCGAAGTTCACCACCGCCACGGGCATCGACTTCGCCCAGGCCAAGCCGTCGTTCTCCGTGCGGGTCGGCTCCGGCGGCGAGCAGCACGGCGCCTACTCGACCGACGGCGGAGCGACCTGGTCGCCGTTCGCGACGGCGCCGACGGCCGACGCGGCCGCCGGCTCCACCGCCGTCTCGGCGGACGGGGCCACCGTGGTGTGGACCCCGGAGGGCCAGGTGCCGTTCGTCTCGACCAACCGCGGCGCGTCCTGGACGGCGGTCTCCGGCCTGCCCAAGGACGCGGCCGTGGTGGCCGACCGCTCCGCGGCGAACACCTTCTACGCCCTCAGCGGCGGCACCCTCTACGCCAGCACCGACGGCGGCAGGCACTTCACCATCCGCGCCACCGGCGTGGCCTGGGGCCAGCTCAAGGCCGTCCCGGGCGTCGCGGGCGATCTGTGGATCGCGAGCAAGGACGGCGGGCTCCAGCACTCCACCAACGGCGGGGCGAGCTTCACCAAGGTCGCCGGAGTGGACGCGGCGAGCGGCCTCGGCTTCGGCAAGGCGGCACCGGGCGCCGGCTACCAGGCCCTCTACCTCAGCGGGACGGTCAAGGGTGTGACCGGGCTGTTCCGCTCCACCGACGCCGGCTCGACCTGGGTCCGGATCAACGACGACCAGCACCAGTACGGCGGGACGGTCATCAACGTCATCACGGGCGACCCCGACGTGTACGGCCGCGTGTATTTCGGCAGCTACGGCCGCGGCGTGGTGTACGGCGACCCGTCCTGACCGCGGCGGGGGGGGGGGGGGGGGGGGGGGGGGGGGGGGGGGGGGGGGGGGGGCTGGGGGGGGGGGGGGGGGGGGGGGGGGGGGGGGGGGGGGGTCCCCCGGCCGGGGGGGGGGCAACCCACCGCTCTCGTGGGCGCTCAGAGGAGACCGAAGTCGAACTCCCCAGCAGAGATGGCCCTGATGAAGGCCTCATGCGCCGCCCGGTCGAAGGCCAGGGCCGGACCGGAAGGGTCCTTGCTGTCACGGACGAGTGTGACCGGACCATTGTCGATCGCGAACTCGACGCAGTTCGTCGACTCGTTGCTATGGGATGACTTCTGCCAGATGGGCGTCATGTGAGCTTGTCTCTCTGTTCGATGATCAGGGCGAGGGAGTCGTCGAGGCCCAGAGCGTCTGCTCGAATGGCGTCGAACTTCGCCGTGTAGAGCGCCACAGCGGCAGCATCTTCGACCCAGAGGTCGTTCAACGCTCCTTCCACGAGGACGACATCGAGATCCTGCCGCTGCGGAAATCCGAGGATGGAGAAGGCGCCGCCCATGCCGTGATGCGCAGGCGCGCCGATGGGCATCACCTGGATGTTGATGTTGGGCTGACTGGCGCGGTCGGCGATCCTCGAAAGTTGCTCCGCCATGACCTTCGGTCCGCCGACTCCGGACCGGATCGCCGCCTCGTGGATCACTGCCCAGAGCGTGAGTGGTTCTGCCCTGGTCAGCGCACTCTGGCGTGCCATGCGGACGTCGACGAGCGCCTCGACATTGACTCCGGGGCGAAGAGTGAGCTTCTTGATGATCTCGCGCGCGTAGGCGGGCGTCTGGAGAAGGCCGGGAATGAAGAAGCCCTCGTAGGACCGCATGGATGCGGCGCTTGCCTCCAGCGAGATGAGATTGCCGAGCGGCTCGCCGATGTCAGCGCTGTAGCTCTGCCACCAGGTCCCGCGCTGTGATCCACGTTTGGCCAGCTCCACGAGGGCGGAGATCAGCTCGTGGTCCTCGCACTTGTACAGCGCGAGGAGTCGCTTGACGTCATCGACCTTGGTGGCGCCACGGCCATTCTCGATGCGGGACAGCTTCGGCTGGCTCATGCCGCCCAGGGCTTCGGCGACTTCCTCGTGCGAGAGGCCGGCTTCCTCTCTCCTGCGGCGCAGTTCGGCTCCGAGTTGCCTCCGTCGAACCGTTGGACCTGTTGTTCCGGCCATCCCCGCCCTCTCTGAGCCTCGCGGATCAGTCTGCCTTCCCGGCGGTCAGATTCGCCACCGGCAACTACCACTGTAGGAGCCTGGGTTGGCGTTCGATTTGGATATATCCAAAGTTCTGAGACGAGTTGCCAAGAGCAAGCCTTTGGCTCCATGCTGAGCGTGACAAGCTGCACACAGACGGCAATCGCCAGGTGTCTCGCTGTGCTCTCGCATCACGATCACGCTCCGAGCGGTCTCTTCTGATTGACCATCAACCGCTCGGAGGTATCTCTCGACTCCCACGGAGGTATCTTCGTGTTCTCCCTCGAACTCCCCCCTGACTGGTCGGCCCCGCGCGAGGAGTTGCGCGAGGCCACCTCGCGCGCCGGGTGGAAGCCCGGCCTGGTCGCCGACGCCGAGCTCGCGCTCCTCGAACTCTTCGTCAACGCCTGGCGCCACGGCGGCAGTGCGGCGCCCATCGTGGTGGTCCTCATCATCGGGGAGGTGCTCCGCGTCTCGGTCAGTGACGGGAGCCCCGTCCTCCCCTCCCCGCGCGAGGACTCCGACCCGTTCGCCGTCTCCGGCAGGGGCCTGCACCTCGTCCGCTCGCTCACCCACCGTTTCGGCACGGAGCCCCGCAAGACCGGCAAGTCCGTCTGGTTCGAGTGCGCCCTGAAAGCGCCTGGTTGTATCCCCGGCATAGCCGGGAGGAATTCGGAGGTTATTCCTGGGTCCAATGGCTTACCTGGC
>NZ_JBVHYH010000132.1:0-9785 GCF_055569135.1 Kitasatospora sp. NPDC029367 | reverse complement strand
CCGTCACGTCAAAACGCGCCACGACCCCGAGTTCTACCAGAGACACCAGCCCGGAACTGAGTCACTGCGAGATCCGAACCTTAAACAGCTCCTAGGGAGCACGGCGGCCCGGCGGCGGTCGCGAAAGCGGACGAACACCGGCAAAAGTCCGGTGAGCGCCCAGAATGTTGATGGGATCGTGACGTCCGGCCGCAACCGCCCCCGGCGCTGGTCAGCGCCGGGGGCGGCCGTCTGCCGGTGGGTCAGTCCAGCGTCCACCGTTGCGACGGCGTGCCGTTGTCCGGCTGTTGGGTCAGCAGGTCGCCGTCGGCGGGCCCGGCGGTGGTCAGTAGGAGTCCGCTGCGGCGGTTGGTCAGGGTGTAGGCGCCGGAGGGGAGCCGGGTGGCCGTCCAGCGCTGGTTGTCGCCGCCGGTGCAGGTCCACTGGATCACCGGGGTGCCGGGGGCGGTGGCGCTGCCCCGGTCGTCCGCGCACAGCCGGGAGTGGACGTTGGTGAGGGTGTAGGAGCCGTCGGCCTGCCGGGCGAAGGTCCAGCTCTGGTTCAGGCCCCCGTTGGTGGTCCAGGTGTCGAGCTGGGTGCCCGGGGTGGTGGACCAGTCGGGGACGTCCAGCGCCTTGCCGGCGGTGGACAGCACATGGGTGCCGTCGAGCACCGGGGCGGCGGTGGCCGGGGTCAGGGTGAGGGTCTGGGCGGCGACCGGGCGGGTGTCGGCGGTGCTGCCGGGGTTGTCCCAGGTGCGCTGGGGGGAGGTGGTGACGGCCTGGGCCCCGGTGGTGAGGCTGAGCGCGAGGTCGCTGTAGCGGTTGACCAGCCGGTAGCCGCCGGTGGGGGTGGACGGGCCGCTGCCCGTCGGGCTGGTCACCACGGTCTGGACGGACCACTGCTGACCGACGGTCGGGTTGCCGCCGCGGGCCGAGAGCGCGGGGGCGGCGCCCCAGGCGCGCCCGGCGTTGCCGCCGGAGTCGACGCCGAGCAGCTTGCCGGAGCCGGCGTTGGCGATGGTGTAGAAGCCGTCGCCGGTGGGGGTGAAGGTCCACTGCTGGGCGGCGGTGTCGGCGGTGGCCGAGGTGGTGAGGGCGCTCCCGCTCTGGGCCAGCGAGCGGCCGTTGCCCGCGGCGAGCCGGTACGGCACCCCGGTGGTGACGGGTGCGGCCGGCGGGGCGCCGGCGGCGGTCGGGGCGATGGTGACCTCGGCGTACTCGCCGCTGCCGGTGGAGCAGCTGTACCAGCAGTAGGAGCGGAAGGACTTGCCGAGCACGGTGGTGCCGGTCCGGCTGCCGGAGTCCACCAGCCAGCGGTACCAGGAGCTCTGCGGTCCGCCGACGGAGCCGATGTCGGTCCACTGCTGGGTGGCCAGGTCGTCGGTGACGTAGTAGTGCTGGGGCTGGTCGGAGCCGGCCTCGTTCTCGGGGGTGCCGACGTACTTGCCGAGGTAGGCGCTCCAGGCGATGTTCAGCACCGAGAGCTGTGAGGGGGCCGGCATGGTGCCGGCGGCGATCTGGGTGCGGATGCTGCCGGTGCGGCCGGGGGAGTAGCTGTCGCCGGGGGCGAGGTAGCCGGTGCCGACCCCCTGGGCGGGGACGAGGTCGCTCTCGGCGCCGCCGACGCCCGGGGTGGACCAGGAGCCGTCGTGCCACTTGGTCCAGGAGGAGGCGGCCATCTTCCCGGAGATCGGCGCGCGGGCGACGTGCTCCTCGAAGCCGCCCCAGCCGCCGGTCTTGTCGACGGCCCGGGACATGTAGAACACGTAGAAGTAGCCGGAGCGGTAGTCGGTGAACAGGCGCGGATCGCCGTCGCCGTAGGAGTAGGTGGAGTTGGGGAAGGTCGTGGTGTCGCCGCGGACGGTGCTGTACGGGGTGGTGATCGCGTGGTCGGTGATGGACCAGGTGTGGCCCCGGTCCTTGGAGACGGTGGCGTCGATGGCGTCGTAGTGCAGGCCGTCGCCGAACGGCTGCGGGGTGAACTCGTTGTGGACCAGGCCGTACCACCAGCCGGTGTCGGGGTCGACCCAGACCCCGGTCAGGTCGCAGTAGTTGGGCTGGGCGTAGCCGGAGCCGGCGGGGGCGGCGGTGGCGCCGCGGCCGGTCGGGCTGTTGTTGCAGCGCCAGGTGGTGTCGCCGTTGCTGTCCCGGGGGTCGGCGGGGTTCACCGCCGTGCTGATCGGGGCGAGGGTGGCGGTGTCGAAGTTCGAGCCGCTGTAGAACTGCCAGCTGCGGCCGTCCTTGGCGCCGTACAGCGAGTGGGCGGACTGGTAGTAGAACTGCCCGTCGGTGTCGGTGTAGCCGAAGGCGGGGGTGTCGTCGGCGTTGCCGAAGGGGACGGGCTTCCCGGCCGAGAGGGTGTACGAGGCGGGCGGTGCCGCGCTGCCGCCCCAGACCTCGGTGGCGGACGGCGCGCACGGGGCGAGGCCGACGCGGGCCCCGTCCGTGGCCGAACTGCCCTGGACGGCCAGGCACTTGGCCGACTTGGCGGCGTAGACGGTGCCGTCCGGGAGCCAGCCGAACCGCTGGTTGGGGCCGGAGGTGCAGCTGTAGAGCTGGAGCAGTGCGCCGGTGGCGTTGGAGGCGTCGGTGACGTCCAGGCACTTGCCGAAGGCGGTGACGCTGCCGTCGGGGTTGCGGGTCCACTGCTGGCGGGCCGAGCCGTCGCAGCCGAGCAGCTGGACGGGGTTGCCGTCGGCGGTGCCGCCGCCGGCGTCGTCCAGGCACTTGCCGCCGATGGTGACCGTGCCGGTGGTGGCGGTGGCGGCACCGGGCGGGGCGGCGGAGGCGGGGGGTGCGGCGGCGAGCGGGAGGCAGGTTGCCGCCGCCAGGGCCAGGACCGGCACGAGCGAGGCCCGGGCCGGCCGGGACGTCGTCCGTCTCATCGGGGGATCCTTCCGGAGGCGTGCCGCCCGCGACGTGGGGGAGGCGGCACGACTGGCGATTAGTTCCGCCAGAATCCGAACTTATTGTGGGTCATGTCAACCCCCGTGCAGCAGATCGGCGTGTACGGTCAGCGCCGCGCGGGCGTCATGGCGCTGGTCGGGTCCTGGTAGACGGCGTCCAGGGCGAGCAGCGCCCCGCCCCGGGCGGTCCCGGTCAGCCCGGTGGTGGACAGCACGATCTCGCAGCCCCCGGCGTCCGGGGCCATCACCCGCTCGCGCACCTGGGTGGTCACGCTGTCCAGCAGGTACTCGCCGAGGAAGGCGAAGTGCCCGCCGAGGACGATCAGCCGGGGGTTGAGGACGTCGGCGAGCAGCGCCAGGCCGGGGGCGAGGTTGTCGGCGATCCGCTGCACCGCGGCCAGGGTGCGGGGGTCCCCGGCGCCCGCCCGGTCGCGCAGTTCGGCCAGCCGGCGCTCCAGGTCCACCATCGGGTCCCAGACCAGGTCACCGGGGTCGGCGGCGTAGCGCAGCAGGGCGCCGCGGCCGACGGTGGTCTCCCAGCAGCCGCGTCTGCCGCAGGCGCACAGCTGCTCGGAGGGCACCAGCTGGAGGTGGCCGACCTCGCCCGCGTACCCGCCCGCGCCGCGCACCAGCTGCCCGCCGGCGATGATGCCCACCCCGACGCCGGTCTGGCCGGTGACGTAGACCAGGTCGCGGACGTTGTCGGCGGAGGCGGTCACGTACTCGGCCAGCGCACCGAGCTTCGCGTCGTTCTCCAGGTGCATCTCGGGGGCGCCGGGGCCCAGCCGCTCGCGCAGGCCGGCGATGGCGGGCACGTCCCGCCAGCCGATGTTGGAGGCGAAGCCGACGGTGCCGGTGGCCATGTCGGTGGCACCGGGCGTGGCCAGGGTGACCCCGGCAACCCGGCCGCCGTCGCGGTGCAGCGCCTCGATGCCCCGGGCGACCAGCTGGGCGGTGGTGTCCAGGGTGGCGTCGGGCCCGGCGGCCCGGACGTCGAAGGGGATCCGCTGCTCGGCGGTGACCTCGCCCTTGAGGTTGAGGGCGAGCAGGCTGACGTAGTCGACGTTGATCTCGGCGCCGATGCCGTGCACGTCGCTGCCGTCGATCTCCACGGCCTGACCGGGCCGGCCGACGGTGCCCCGGTCCCGCTCGGCCTCGCCCTCGCGGATCAGCCGGCCCTCCAGCAGTTCCGCGGTGAGGTTGGAGACGGTGGCCTTGGGCAGGCCGGTGTCCTCGGAGATGCGGGCGCGCGAGCGGGGGCCCTCGTCGCGCAGCAGCCGCAGCACCATGCCGAGGTTGGCCCGGCGGGACGACGAGCGGTCGCGGGCGACGGCCGGCCCGGCCATCGCCAGACTCCGTACGCCCGAGCCTTGAAGTGCTGCCTTCACGAACCGCTCCTCCTCCGCTGCCACCGTCACGGCCGACGCGGGCGCCGACGCAGCTCTTGACTTTATCAGGGTTGGTTCAAACAATAACCGAACGAATTGGCCGGTTCCCGCTTCGCCCCCAGGGTTCGGGCCCCGCCCTCCCGGTTCGAGGAGACACACGTGAAGACAAGACCCGTTTCGACCGCCTCCGCGCTCGCGCTCATGACGGCCGCGGTCCTCGTGGCCGGCTGTTCCTCCGGCGGCAGCGGCAGCGGCGGTGCGGATGCCGCCTCGGGCCCGGTCAAGCTCGACTTCTGGGGCTGGGCCCCGGGTTACGAGGAGTCGGTGGCCCAGTTCAACAAGACCCACCCGGACATCCAGGTCAGCTTCGGCAAGACCGCCTCCGGCGCCAAGGGCGGCTACACCAAGATGCTCACCGCCGCCAAGGCCGGCAACGCCCCCTGCCTGGCCCAGGTCGGCTACGAGACCCTGCCCAGCTTCGCCGCGGCCGGCGCCCTCACCGACGTCGGCAAGTACACCGCCGACGCCAAGGGCAAGTTCGCCGACTGGACCTGGAAGCAGGTCACCGTCGACGGCCACACCTACGGCATCCCGGTCGACACCGCACCGATGGCCCTGATGTACCGCAAGGACCTGTTCGCCAAGTACGGCATCGACAAGCCCCCGGCCACCTGGGAGGAGTACGCGGCCGACGCCGCCAAGGTCCACGCCGCCGACCCCACCGTCTACCTCGGCAACTTCGGCAACGACCCCTACACCTACGCCGGCCTCGCCTGGCAGGCGGGCGCCAAGTGGTTCGGCACCGGCAACGACCAGTGGCAGGTCAGCCTGAACAGCGACGCCAACCGCAAGGTCGCCTCCTACTGGCAGGACCTGCTGGACAAGAAGCTGCTCAAGACCGACCCCAGCAACGACGCCTCGCAGTTCAGCGACATGGCCAACGGCAAGATCCTCTCCGACGTCAACGCGGTCTGGGACGCCCCCATCATCGCCGGCAGCGTCAAGGACGGCGCCGGACAGTGGGCCGTCGCCCCGATGCCGGTGTGGGACGCCGCCAACCCCGCCTACGGCAACGACGGCGGCTCGGCCACCGCCGTCCTCAAGGGCTGCGCCCACGCCAAGGAGGCCGCCGAGTTCGCCACCTGGATGAGCACCGACACCGACAGCGTCGGCAACCTGATCAAGGTCACCGGCATCTACCCGGCCGCGACCTCGGCACTCGCCCACCCCGCGCTCTCCCAGCCCGACCCCTTCTACGGCGGGCAGGTCATCTACGACGTCTTCAAGGCCGAGACCGCCCACATCACCACCGACTGGCAGTGGGGCCCGACCATGACCCAGACCTCCACCGACCTCGGCGACGGGCTCGGCAAGGCGGGCACCGGCGGCACCACCCTGCCGAACGTGCTCGCCGACGCGCAGAGCAGGACGGTGGCGGGCCTCAAGCAGCAGGGCCTCGCCGTCGCCGGCTGACCAGGCACCCGGCCCGACCAAGGAGGGACGACCCCCCATGACCACCGCCCTCGCCGGGCGGACAGCACCGCAGGACCGCGCCGCCCGCCCGGCCCGCCCCGCCCGCCACCGGGCCCGGACCGTCGCGCTGTTCCTCGGCCCGTTCCTGCTGCTGTTCACGGCGCTGTACCTGGCGCCGATCGGCTACACCCTCTACCAGAGCCTGTTCCGGATGCACCGCTCCGGCCTCGGCCTCTCCGCCCCCACCCAGGCCTTCGCCGGCCTCGGCAACTACGCGACGGCGCTGGGCGATCCGGCCTTCCGCGGCTCGCTGCTGCGGGTGCTGCTGATCGGCGTGGTCCAGGTGCCCGTGATGCTGCTGCTGGCCCTGGTGCTGGCCCTGCTGCTGGACGCCGGGTCGACGATGTTCAAGCGGTTCTTTCGGCTGGCCTTCTTCCTGCCGTACGCCCTGCCCGGGGTGGTCGGCGCGATCATGTGGTCCTACCTGGTCGCGCCGGGCCTGAGCCCGATCACCGCCGCCGCCCACCACCTGGGCCTGGACCTGAACCTGACCTCGGACGGCATGCTCGGCGCGACCATCGGCAACATGCTGACCTGGGGCTGGACCGGCTACAACATGCTGATCATCCACTCCGCCCTCCAGGCCATCCCGGCCGAGCTGGGCGAGGCGGCCCGGATGGACGGCTGCTCGGCCTTCGGCATCGCCTGGCGGATCAAGGTCCCGATGATCCGCCCGGCCCTGGTGCTGACCACGGTGTTCTCCATCATCGGCACCGCCCAGCTCTACAACGAGCCCGCGATCCTGCACAACGTCGCCCCCAACCTGAGTAGCAGTTACACCCCCATCTACGCCGCCTACAACGCCGTGGACGCCAACGACTTCAACCTCGCCGCCACCGAGTCCGTGGTGCTCGCGGTACTGGCGTTCGCGCTGTCCTTCGGCTTCCTCAAGCTCGTCCAGCGCCGCGGGGAGGCCCTGTGAGCACCACCACCCACACCCGCACCCACACCCGAACCGCCCGGTACCAGGCCTCCCGCTGGCTCACCCTCGGCGTGCTGCTGATCGCCTCGGTCTACTTCCTCGCCCCGGTCTGGTGGCTGCTGGTCGCCTCGACCAAGACCAGCAGCGGACTGTTCGCCGGGAACGGCTTCTGGTTCGGCGACTTCGCCCTCGCCGACAACCTGCGGGAGGTGTTCACCCGCCAGGGCGGGATCTACTGGCAGTGGCTCGGCAACAGCGCCGTCTACGCCGTGGGCGGCGCGGCCGGCTCCACCCTGATCTCCGCGATGGCCGGCTACGCACTGGCCAAGTACCGCTTCCGGGGCCGGGAGTTGACCTTCAACGGGGTGCTCGCGGCGGTGCTGGTGCCGCAGCCGCTGCTGGCCGTGCCGCTCTACCTGATGTTCTCCGAGCTGCACCTGGTCAACTCCTACTGGGCGGTGCTGCTGCCCAGCACGGTCAGCCCGTTCGGCGTCTACCTGGCCAGGATCTACGCCGCCGCCTCCGTACCGGACGAGCTGATCGAGGCCGGCCGGATCGACGGCGCGGGCGAGTTCAGGATCTTCGCCACCATCGGGCTGCGGGTGATGTCCCCGGCGCTGGTCACGGTCTTCCTGTTCCAGTTCGTCGCCATCTGGACCAACTACCTGCTGCCCGTGCTGATGCTGGCCGACGACCACCTCCAGCCGGTCACCGTCGGCGTGGTCGGCTGGCAGGCCCAGCGGGCGCTCGGCCCCGGCGCGCCGCCGCTCAACATCGTGGTCACCGCGGCCATGGTCTCCGCGATCCCGCTGGTCGTCCTGTTCCTGTCCCTGCAACGCTTCTGGCGCGCCGGCCTCACCGCCGGGAGCGTCAAATGAGGAGGCCCGGCGTGCCCGCCCGGTACCAGCTGCGGTTCCAGCTCCATCCCACCCCGGACGCCGCCGAGCGCGCCGCCGAACTCGCCTCCTTCTGCCGGGAGTCGGGCGTCGAGGAGGTCGTCCTGCTGCTCGCGGCCGAGGAGCTGTACCCCGGCCACCCGGCGGGCGTGGTCGAGGACCGGCTGTACGACACCGCCGCGACGGCCGCGGCGGTCCTGCGCGCAGCCGGGCTCGACGTCAGCCTCAACCCCTGGGTCACCGTCGGCCACGCGGACCGCGGCCGGGCCGACCGGCTCGGCTTCGCCCCGATGGTCGGCCCGGACGGCACCGTGGCCACCGCCCAGGCCTCCCCGGCCTGCCCGAGGTTCCGCGCCTGGATCACCGCCCACTACGCCCGCTTCGCCGAACTCGACTTCCGCGTCCTGTGGTTGGAGGACGACTTCCGTTACCACAACCACGCTCCGCTGCCCTGGGGCGGCGGCTTCGAACCGCTGATGCTGGAGCGCCTCGCCGAGCTGGTGGGGGAGCCGGTCGACCGGGAGCGGGTGGTCGCCGCCGTGACCGCCCCCGGCCCGCCGCACCCGTGGCGCGCCCTGCTCCAACAGGTCTGGCGCACCGTCCAGTTGGAGGTCGCCACCGAGGTGGCGGCGGCGGTCGCCAAGGCCTCCGACGGGCGCTCACGGCTCGGCCTGATGAGCTCCGAGCCAGGCGTCCACTCGGTCGAGGGCCGCGACTGGCCGGCCCTGTTCGACGCGCTCGCCATCGACGGGCAGGCCTGGCACCGGCCGCACTTCGCCCGCTACTCGGACGCGCCGGGCCGCGAACTCAGCTTCTCGGTCTGGATGCTGGAGGTCCAGCGGGCCCTGCGGCCGCGCTACGTGCGCAGCGCGCCGGAGGTCGAGAACTGGCCGCACACCGCGTGGTCCAAGTCCGACACCCAGACCTGGTCGGAGCTGGTGGCCGCCCAACTCGCGGGATCCGACGCGCTGTTCCTCAACCTCCACCCGATGCAGTCCGGCGCCGCCGGGCGCTTCCCCCAGGTCGCCGAGCTGCTGCGCCGGTCCCGGCCCGCGCTGGACCTGCTCGCCGGGCCGGTGGCGCACACCCACGGCGTGACCCTGCCGGTCCGCCAGGACGCCGCCGCGCACGTCCGCACCCGCCGGGGCGGCGACCTCGCCGAACTGGCGGTCGACCCCGGCCCGGCCGCGGACCACCTGCTCCGCTACGGCGTCCCGGTCACCGCCGAGGACGGCCCGGTCCGGGTGCTGTTCGGGCAGCTCGCCTGGGCCTACGGGGACGCCGAGCTCCGGCGGATGCTCGCCGACGGCCTGCTGCTCGACGGCACCGCCGCCCACATCCTGCGGGCGCGCGGGTTCGGCGAACTGCTCGGGGTGACCGTTGAGGAGGTCGTCGAGCGCGGAGCCGCGGGCGGCCCCGGCCCGTACGCGCTGGAACGGGTGCTGACCGGGGAGGGCGCGGGTGCCTACCTGAGCGTCAACGTCCAGCCCGCCCTGGCCCGGCTCCGGCCGGCGGCGGGGGCCGAGACCTGGACCGAGATCCTCACCCCCGACCACCGGTTCTGGGGCGCCGGCCGGTGCGTCTTCACCAACGAGCTCGGCGGCCGGGTCGCGGTGACGGCCGCCACCGCCGTCGAGCTGCTGCCCCACGACGACGACGGGCAGCGCCTGCTGCACGCCGCCGTCCGCTACCTGGAGGGCGACGCCCCGACCCTGCCGCTGGTCACCGGCGGGCCCCACCTGATCCCGCAGCTGACCCGCACCGAGCACGGCTGGCGGCTCGCCGTCGCCAACGGCAGCGCCGACCCGGCGCACCCCCGGGTGCACCTGCCCGGCGGGGCGGTCCACGCCGAGGGCGTCCTGCTCCGGCCGCTGGCCGAGCCCGAGCAGGTCGCGACGACCGTGACCGCCGCGACGACTTCGGCCGTCGGGACCGCCGCGACGACCGCGGCCGTCGGGACCACCGCGCCCGCCGGCACCGTCGAGGTCGCCGAGCCCCTGCCGCACCGAGGCTGGCTGCTCCTCGACTGGCGGTAGCCCCGCGTCCGGCCCGGGCCCCTCGGCTCAGGCCGACCTGACGGTGGGGAAGCGGTCGCCGCCGACGGCCCAGCGGCCGCGGCGCATCACGGCGACCAGGTCGTAGCTGTCGGAGTCGAGCA
>NZ_JBVHYH010000131.1:0-10024 GCF_055569135.1 Kitasatospora sp. NPDC029367 | reverse complement strand
CCCCCCCCCCCCCCCCCCCCCCCCCCCCCCCCCCCCCCCCCCCCCCCCCCCCCCCCCCCCCCCCCCCCCCCCCCCCCCCCCCCCCCCCCCCCCGGCCCCTACCCCGCACGGTCCCTTCGGTGAGGTCCCCACTTGCCCATGCCCGTGCCCGCCGCCCCGGGGCCCTTCTCCTGCCCCCGGTCTGCCTGTCGCTGCGGACCCGTCCGTCTCGGCCGAGCCCATTCCGGGCCTGCGTGGTCACCAGAAAGTCGGTCGGCCCGACCTCCCGTCCCGCTCCTTCTGCCGCCACGGCGCCTGCTGGACCGGCCTCCCCAGGCCCCGGCCCTGACGCCCTGACCTCCGGTCACCCTGGCCGATGTCCCGTCCCGTCGCGCGCCTTCCCGTGCACCGGAAGTCGGCTGCTCCGACTTCCGGTGCACGGCCCCCACTCAGTGTGATCCCCTCGGTGCGGTCCCCACTCGCCCATGCCCGTGCCCGCCGACCTGGGGCCTTCTTCTGCGCCCGGTTTGCCAGCCGCTGCGGACCCGTCCGTCTCGGCCGAGCCCGTTCCGGGCCTGCGCGGTCACCGGAAGTCGGTGGGCCCGACCTCCCGTCCCTCCCCCCCCGCCGCCATGGCGCCTGCTGGACCGGCCTCGCCCATCCCCAACCCCCGGCCTTGACCCTCTGACTCCCGGTCACCCTCGTCGACGTCCCGTCCCGTCGCGCGCCTTCCCGTGCGATCCCTCGGTGCGGTTCCCGCTCGCGCGTGCCCGCTGCTCCGGGGCTCTGGGGCCCTTCATCAGCGCCTGGTCTGCCTGCCGCCGCGCTCGTCCGTCTCGGCCGAGCCCGTTCCGGGCCTGCGGTCGCTAGAAGCCGGTGGGCCCGACCTCCCGTCCCGCCCCTTCCGCCGCCACGGCGGGGGCTGGACCTCACCCCCTGACCTCCGCCCTTGCCCGCCGGCCCCCGTGCCCCGGTCCACCACCCCCGCAGCGCCCGGGCCGCCACGCCGAGTCCGCGGCCGAGCAGCCGGGCCCGGCCCGGCGGACCAGCCTGGCCACCGCTCCGGCGACCTCGGCCCCGGCCGCCGCTTCGGCCCTCGTCCCGGCCCCGCACCCGAGCGCCGGGCGGCGGCGGGCGCCCGCTGACGGCCCGCACCCTTCGCCCCCATCCCACTGGCCGACCAGGCGCGGACGTGCCGGGGCTCCGTCCGTGGCGTGGGCGTAGGTGTCGGCGACGCCCGGAGGCCCGCCCGGGACGGGCCGCCGGGGTGCCCCCGCCCCCGCCCCGCCCCGGCCCGCTTCCCGCTCGGCGCGGCGTCGCCGGGTGGGGAGCGGGCCGGGCGGGATGATGGCGGGGCTGTGTGTCCGCGGTGAGGAGCGTGTGCGGTGGGCGGTGTGGGCCCGGGGCGGGAGGTTCCCGTGGTGCTGTCGGTGCTGGGGCGGCCGCCGACGGGCAGGCCGCCCGGGGTGCTGGCGGCCTGCGACGGGTCGGACGGTTCGCTCTGGGCCCTGGACCGGGCGATGACGGAGGCGGAGCTGTTCGGGCTTCCGCTGTACGTGCTGGCCGTGGTGAACCCGGCGCCGGCCGGCTACCCGCCGGGCATGGCGGAGCTGGTGCAGGAGAGCGTGGAGACGCTGGTCGAGAGCATGGCGGACGGGCTGCGCCGGGCGGTGGGGACGGTGCTGCGGCAGCGGGTCCGGCCGTACGAGGGGGAGCTGTCGCTGCACGTGGTGCTGGGCAACGTGATCGAGGTGCTGCTGGAGGCGTCGACCCGGCAGCACACGCTGGTGGTCGGGACCCGGGGCAACGGCGGCTTCGTCCGGCTGCTGCTGGGCTCGGTGAGCTCGGCGGTGGTGCACCACGCGGCCTGCCCGGTCCTGGTGGTCCCCGCGCCGGCCGAGGGCTGACCGAGGGCGGGCCGAAGGCTGACCGCCCCGGCGGCCCCGGGCGCGGTGCCGGGAATGTACCGAGATGGTTCATCGTTCACCTATCTCGTACATCCGCCACGAGACGCCCCTTGGAGCCCCCCGAATCATGAAGGTCGAGATCTGGTCCGACATCGCCTGCCCCTGGTGCTACATCGGCAAGCGCCGCTTCGAGCAGGCCCTGGCGGACTTCCCCGGCAAGGAGGCCGTCGAGGTCGTCTACCGCCCGTACCAGCTGGTCCCCGACGCTCCGGCGACGGCGAGCCCGCACCGTGCCTGGCTGGCCGAGCGCTACGGCCCGCAGTCGGTCGCGATGGACGCGCGGGTGGCCGAGCTGGGCCTGGCCGAGGGCATCACCTACGACTTCGACGCCGCCCTGCACGCCAACACCTTCCTGGGCCACCGCCTGCTGCACCTCGCCGAGGCCGAGTACGGCGCGGAGGTGCAGGGCCGGCTCAAGGAGGCGCTGCTCAAGGCGCACTTCACCGATGGTGTGGACGTCGGTGACCGCGCGGCGCTGGCCGAGGTGGCCGTCGCGGCGGGCCTGGACCGCGAGCGGGTGACGGCCTACCTGGCGGGCGACGAGGGCACCGCCGAGGTCCGGGCGCAGCTGGCCGAGGCCCGCGAGCTGGGCATCACGGCCGTGCCGACCTTCGTGTTCGAGGGCAAGTGGGCGGTCCAGGGCGGGCAGGAGGCCGAGACCTTCCGCAAGGTGCTGGAGCAGGTCGCCGCCGAGATCGGCGAGCGCCGTCCGGCACCGGTGCAGGTCGCCCCGGCCGGGGAGGCCTGCGCGGACGGCTCCTGCGCCATCTGACGCAGCGGCGCTCCGGTGCTCCGACACCCGGTGCCAGGCGTCGCCCGTCACCCGACGCCCGTCGCACAGCAGCCGAGTGACAAAGGGCCCGGGGCCCGTTCCGAGCAACCAGCCGGAACGGGCCCCGGGCCCTTTCACACCCCGAACGTCACGCCTCTCACGCCGTCACACCTTCCCGCCGTCACGTGCACCGGAACCGGGCCTGCGCCCAGTCCGCGACGTTCAGCGCCGACCAGATCCCGCTCGCCGGCGTGACCACCAGCCGGATCGACTTCTGCCCGGCGAGCGGCACGTGCACCGGCACCGCGTCGTCCCCGGCGGCGAGCACCTGGGAGCGCCACAGGGTGCCGCCGTCGCCCGACTGGACGGTGAAGACCACCCCGCCGGGGCTGAGCGTGGCGTCGTCCACCCCGGCGACCGCGTCGAAGGACGTGCAGCTGCGGTTGAGGTCGATCAGCGTGGTGGCCGGCGCGTGCACGGTGATGGCGTGCCGCTGGTACTCGCCGCCGATCCAGCCGCCGTCGCGCTGCCAGAACCGGTCGCTGCCCTGCTGCCGGATGCTCGGCCCCTCGGGCGGGGCCCGGTGGCGGCCGGGCTTGACCACGGGCAGCGAGTCGCCCCAGTAGTCGCTGGGCACGGGCGGGGTGGGCGTGGGGACGGTCGGTTCGGGCACCGGCGGGAGGGTCGGCGTCGGGACGACGGGCACCTCGGGCGTCGGCACCGGCGGGATGGTCGGGGTGGGGACGGCGGGCGGTTCGGGGGTGACCGCGGGCGGCTCGCTCCGCGGTGCCCGGGTGGCCGCCGGCGGCCGGCTCGCCCTGGCGCTGGGCTTGGGGCTGGGGCTGGGGGCGGCGCTCGGACTGGCCGCGGGCGGCTCCGGCGCCGGGGCGGCGCTGCTGGGGGCCGGGGCGGGCGGTGCGGACGCGGGGGCCGCCGGGGCCGGGGCGACCGGCGCGGGGGCGACCGGTGCGGTGGTGACGGGGGGAGCGGCGGCCGGGGGCTTCGGCTCGGGCGAGCCGGTCAGCGCGTACGCGGCCACGGCGGCGGCCGCGACCGCCACGGCGGCGGCGATCCCGGCCTTGGCGGCGGTGCCGAGGCCCTCGCCGGCCACGGCACCCGCGCCGGCGCCGCCGCCGGACGCGCCGGAGGCACCCGCGGCGCCGGCCGCCCCGGCCGTTCCCGCGGAGGTGCCCGAGGACCCGGCCGCGGCGGCCGCCGTACCCGCCGCGGCCGCTCCGCCGACGGCGGCGGCCCCGCCCACGGCGGCCGCGACGGCGCTGAACCCGCCGACCCCGACCCAGACCAGCACGCCGCCGGGCAGCAGCGCGCGCAGGCCGGTGTTGATCTCGGTGAGTTCCAGGCAGGCCGCCGTGCAGCGGTCGCACTCCTTGAGGTGCCGTCCGACCTCGGCCGAGGCCCGCTTGCGCAGTGAGCCGCGGGCGTACGCGCCGAGCCGGTTGGCGTAGGCCTCGCAGCTGCTGGCCTGGCTGCCGGAGACGTGGGCCTGGAGGAAGGCGGCGGCCAGCCGGTCGCGGGCCCGGTGGGCCTGTACGGCGGTGGCGTTGGCGGTCTTGCCGAGCATCACGGCGACGGTCTTGGGCGATTCCTGCTCGACCTCGGTGTGCCAGAGCACCACCCGGTCGTCCTCGGGCAGTTCGGCGTAGGCCTGCATGACCATCCGCTGGTCGGCCATCGCCATCGCCCAGGCGTCGGCGCCGGGGTCGGCCAGGTCGTAGTCGACCACGGCGGCCGAGGTCTGGGCGAACACGCCGAAGTCGTCGACGAGTTGTTCGCGCCGCTCGCTGCGGGTCCAGGCGGCGGCGACGTTGCGCACGGCGGTCAGCAGGTAGGCGCGGACGGCGAACTCGGGCCCCTTGCCCGCCTTGAGCGCTTGCAGGGTGCGGGCGAAGACCTCGCCGGCGAGGTCCTCGGCGGTGAAGCTGTCCCGGCAGCAGGTGCGGGCGTAGCGGCGCACCGAGTCGGCGTGCCGGAGGTAGATCTCCTCGTACGCGCGGTCGTCGCCGGCCCGGACCCGGGCGGTCAACTCGGCGTCGGAGGGCGGGCGGTCGCTGTCGACCGGGTCGGCGGGGGCCGGGACGGTGGGCCGGGCGGTCCGGCCGTCGCCGACGAAGGCCTCGGGGGCGACGCGGCCGCGGCCGGCGGGAGCCTGGCCGGGCACCCGGCCGGGCGGCAGCGCGGCGGCGGCGGACAGCGTCTCGCGGCTGGGCATCCCGGCCTGGTCGGGGACGTGTCCGGGACTCGAACCGGAGGTCGAACCGGGGCTGGACCCGGGACTCGAACCGGAGGCCGAGCCCGAACCGGCTGCGGCGCCGGGTACTTGGGCGGCGCCGGTGCCGCCGAGGCCCGCGGCGGAACCTTCGGCCGCGCTACCGGAGTAGCCCCCGAAGTCGAGGCCGTACCCGTAGTCGTTCTGTTCCTCGGCGCTCACAACGGACCCCAGATTCCACGACAGCCCCCGTAGTGTGGCAGGGCGCGCGGGAGTGCGTAGGCGCACGGTTCCCCGGCGTACGGCGCCGACGGCGCGCGAAGGGCGCGCATCGGGACATTGGCTCCAACCACGGGCAAAGGATGGCATAGCGCAGGGGTGGGCGGTAGCCGGACCGGCCGGTACCCACTCTTCCGAGGGGCGGTCGCGTCGTGTTCTCCCAGCGTGTTGCGCGGGGTCGCACGACGCCCGCACCCGGCGCGCGTTACCTGTCCGCGCGCCGGTGTCCCGTCCAACTCCCGTGCAAGTCGGGCGCGTCGACCGTGCCTGTACCGACGCGACCGGCACTGCCCCGTTCCCCGGGGCGGTCCGAGCCGGGGTCAGCGGGCCCGCAGACCGTCCAACAGGAGCTGCAGCAGCCGGTCCGACGGCCCCGGAGCCGGCTGACCGTCGGGCTGCGGGCCGACCGCCGTGAACCCGGCCGACGGCGGCGCCGTGATCGAGGGCCGCGCCGCGTGCACCGGCACCGACGCGGTCAGCACCAGCACCACGTCCGACACCGTGACGCCCGGCCGCAGCTCACCCGCCGCACCGGCCCGCGCCACCAGGGCGGCCAACAGCTGCAGCAGCAGCCGCGGATCGGCGTCCGCCGCCGAGGGCTCGACCGGTGCCCCGGACCGCGCCTCCTCGCCGCGCAGGTCGAAGCGGACGGCCGCCGACGCCTCCGCCGCCCGCTGCTCGGGCACCCGGCCCAGCTCCTCCGCGTACCGGAACGCCTCCGGTGGCAGCAGCCGCCCGGCTCCGGTGCCGACCGCCCGGGCCAGGTAGCCGGCCAGTGCCTCCCAGGCGCCGTCGCCGCCGTACAGCGACTCCCGCGCCTGCGCGGTCAGCCAGGCCACCTCCTCGGCGGCGATCCGCTGGACCAGCACCTCCTTGCTCGGGAAACGCCGGTAGACCGTGCCGACCCCGACCCCGGCCCGGCGCGCCACCTCCTCCATCGGAGCGCCGTAGCCGAACTCGCCGAACACCTCCCGGGCCGCGCGCAGCACGCTCTCCAGGTTCCGCCGGGCGTCGACCCGGAGCCGGGCCCCGGGCACCGGCGCGGTGGCCTGCGGGGACTCCGCCCGGTACGGGACGGCCGCGTACGACATCCCGCCCGATGGCAGGTCCACCGGGCCGCGCTGCTCCGGGACCATGCCCTGTCCGGCGTGCGGTGTGCTCGCCCGCCCCAATGCCTGCTTCTGTTCCATCATCCCAACTCTCCCCCGCAGGCGTCCGAAACCGGACCCTGTCGTCGCCCGCCCCTGCACCCCCCGGTGCAGCCCAGCCCGTCAGAAGTGACCAGATGACCCATTGCTCGTGCCGCCCGTCGCGTTCCGGTGACCACGGTCGTGCCGCCGAACCGCCTCGGGGTCCGGCTCGGCGCGTCGGCACCGACCGGGGCCTCGTCCGGGAACTACCCTTCCCCGGATGACTCTCCCCCAGTCGGGATCTCGCGCCAACGCTGGAACTGGCCGTAGTGGCCGCTCCACGGTGCGTCGCCGCCGGTTGTCATGGCGGTGGCCGCTCCGGCACACAATCCGACCATAGTTCACGGCTCTTCGAAGCCGAAAGTGCGTCAGAAAGTCGCCCGGGAAGCACAACTGGCCACGCCCGTCACTTCCGTCGCAACCAGCCCCGTACGGACTGTGGACAAGACCACCTCCGACGGTCCTTCATAGGGGGGCGTGATGGGGGGACACCCCCGGCCGCGAGGCCGGGACGAATCGTCACACCGGCTGGAGGTGCACCATCAGGATCCTGATCGTCGGCGGCGGCTGCGCCGGGATGGCCACCGCGCTCCACCTCCAGCGCGGCCTGCGGGAACAGCTGCGGCGCGGCGAGGTGGAGATCACCGTGGTCGAGCCCCAGGCGTACTCCACCTACCACCCGCTGCTGGCCGAGGTCGCGGCCGGCTCGATCGACCCCCGGCACGTGGTCGTCCCACTGCGCGGGGCCCTGCCGCACTGCCGGGTGGTGACCGCCCGGATCACCCGGATCGAACACGCCGCCCGCCGCGCCCTGGCCGACGCCGCGAGCCCCGGCGAGACCCCGGCGCCGCTCGAACTCCCTTACGACGTCCTGGTGGTGGCCCCGGGATCGGTCTCCCGCACCGCCCCGGTACCGGGCCTGGCCGAGCACGGGCTCGGCTTCTCCACCGTCGGCGAGGCGGTGCACCTGCGCAACCACGTGCTGGAACAGCTCGACCTCGCCTCCGCCACCCGCGACCCGGCCCTGCGGCAGTCCGCGCTCACCTTCGTCTTCGTCGGCGCCGGCTACGCGGGCGTCGGCGCGCTCGCCGAACTGGAGGATATGGCCCGCACCGCCGTGCGGAGCTACCACAACGTCCGCGCCGAGGACCTGCGCTGGGTGCTGGTCGAGTCCGGCGACCGGATCCTCGCCGAGGAGTCCTCCGACCTCGCCGAGCACACCCTCGGCCAGCTGCGCGAACGCGGCGTCGACATCCGCCTGCGCACCACCCTGGAGTCCGCCGCCGGCGGGGTCGCCGCGCTCTCCGACGGCAGCCGCTTCGGTGCCCGCACCCTGGTCTGGACGGCGGGCGTCCGGCCCTCGCCGCTGCTGCGCGACACCGACCTACCGCTGGACACGGCCGGCCGGGTCCGCTGCCTGGCCACCCTCCAGGCGGTCGGCCCGGACGGGCGGGCGCTGCCCGGGGTCTGGGCGGCCGGTGACTGCGCCGCCGTACCCGATCCGAACGCGGACGGCGCCCCCTGCGCGCCCAACGCCCAGCACGCTTTCGCCCAGGCCGAGCTGCTCGCCCGCAACATCGCGGTCGCGCTGGCCGGCGGGCCGCACGCACCGGGCCTGGTCGAGTACCGCCCCGGGCCGGCCGCCTGTTCCACCTCGCTCGGGCTGCACCGGGCCGTCGCCCACACCCGGCGCGGCGGCCGGCTCACCGGACGGCGGGCGTGGTGGCTGCACCGGGCCCGCCACCTGCGGCGGCTGCCGAGCGCGGAGCGACGAGTCCGGGTGCTGATGGACTGGGTGCTCGGCGGGGTGTTCTCCCGCGAGGTGGTCTCGCTCGGGGCGATGGCGCACCCGCGTTCGTCCTTCGAGGGCGGTTTCGATTCCGGGCCGGAGCGGCCGTCCGGTGCCGGGCCGGAGGCCCCCCGATGAGCGACCCCGCCGTCCGGGGTCCGGAGCCCAACCGACGGCCACGCCGGGCGCGCGACTTCCGGAACCGGGCCTCCGCCTGACAGGATCAGCCCGAACTGGTCATTACCCCATGTGTTGCTGTGCACACAAAAAGTGATGATATGCCTGGAAAACGAGGAAGCGGCCGTCGTTTGAACCTCATGCGCTGGAGCGCGCGGATCACCGGAGTCCCCTGGCGTGCCGCCCCACCCAACGGGGCCGGCACCGACGAGGGCACGCCCTCCACCGACGGCATCGTCGTCCCCGGCCCCCGGGACCCCACCAGCCCCGCCGCCACCGCCGAACTCCTCGACCCCCACAAACCCCAGAACCTGCGCGAGGTGCTCAACCGCATCCCCGCCCCGGTCGCCGTCACCTACGGCCCGCTCCACCAGCTCGGCTACGCCAACCGGGCCTACCGCGAACTCTTCGGCGAACGCCCCACCGGCCTGCCCGCGGGGGAGGCCCTCCCCGAACTCGGCACCATGGGCGTCCTGCCCCTGATGGACCAGGTCATCCGCGGCGGCCGGCCCCGCAGCGTCAAGGCGCGCTGCATCCTCGGGCTCACCGGCAACCGCTACTACAACGTCTCCTGCGTCCCGCTCGGCCCGGGCGACACCGGCGACACCCCCGCCGAGGGCCCGCCCGCCGGCGTCCTGATCTTCGCGGCCGAGGTCACCGACCAGGTGCTCGCCGCCGCCCGCCTGCGTGAAGCCGAACGCCGCCAGCGCGAGGCCGCCGTCACCCTCCAGCGCAGCCTGCTCCCGCAGAAGCTCGACCAGCCCGCCGACCTGCGGGTCGCCGCCACCTACCAGCCGGGCGGCGCCGAGGCCGCGGTCGGCGGCGACTGGTACGACGTCATCGCCATCGACGGCGGCCGCACGGCACTCGTCATCGGCGACGTCATGGGCCGGGGCCTGCGGGCCGCCGCCGTGATGGGCCAGCTCCGCACGGCCGTACGCGCCTACGCCCGCCTCGACCTCCCCCCGCACGAGGTGATGCGCCTGCTCGACGGCCTCGCCATGGAGATCGACGCCAACCAGATCGCCACCTGCACCTATGCCGTCTGGGACCCGAGCCGCCGCACCCTCTCCTACGCCTCGGCCGGCCACCTCCCCATGCTGCTGCGCTGCCCCGACGGCACCATCCTGCGCAGCGAGGAACAGAACGGCCCCCCGCTCGGCACCGGGGACGGCCTGCACGTCTCCCACACCCTGCGGCTGCTCCCCGGCACCACCGGCGTCCTCTATACGGACGGACTGGTGGAGCGCCGCGACGAGGACATCGACCAGGGCCTCGACCTGCTGGCCCGCACCCTCACCGGCGCGGTCGGCGCCCCCGAGGTGATCTGCGCCCGGCTCCTCCGGGCGATGGGCGTGACCTCGGAGCACGACGACGACGTCGCCGTCCTGGCCTTCCAGCTGCCGGCGGACGAGGGGACGGAGGGCACCGAGGGCGGCACCGAAAATTCGCTTGCCGTGCTTGACTCGGCCACTCCAGAGGTCTAGTGTTCTTCGAGCTGCCTGTCATGGAGCACCGGACACGCATCTGCGCGGACGGCCCCGGAGCGGCCAATCCCTTGAAACACCACTTCCGGTTCGTGCCGGTCGTTTCGCTTTTTCGCGTCTCGGCTCGGTGCTTATTCGGCGTGTGCGTTTTATCGGA
>NZ_JBVHYH010000130.1:0-10324 GCF_055569135.1 Kitasatospora sp. NPDC029367 | reverse complement strand
AAAGCCCTCCCCCCAACCAAGACTTTCGCAAGGAGCCAACCCCCTTCCCCCCCCCCCCTGGACCCCCCCCGTCCCTTCCCCCCCCCCGGTCCCCGCCCCCCCCCCCCCCCCCCCCGGTGCCACCGCTGCCGGTCAGCTCAGGGTGCGGACGGCGGCGGCGTCGTAGGGGCGGAGCTCGGAGAAGCGTCCGTCGAGGACCTTGGCGGCCCACTCCGGGTCCTGGAGCAGGGCGCGGCCGACGGCGACGAGGTCGAACTCGTCGCGCTCCAGGCGGTCGAGGAGGTTGTCGATGCTCCGGGTGTCGGAGCCCTCGCCGGCGAAGGAGGCGATGACGTCGCCGGCCAGGCCGACGGAGCCCACGGTGATGGTGGGGCGGCCGGTGAGCTTCCTGGTCCAGCCGGCCAGGTTGAGGTCGGAGCCGTCGAACTCGGGGACCCAGTAGCGGCGGGTCGAGGCGTGGAAGGCGTCCACGCCGGCCTCGGCGAGCGGGGCGAGGATCGACTCCAGCTCCTGCGGGGTCTCGGCGAGCCGGGCGTCGTAGTTGTCCGACTTCCACTGCGAGTAGCGGAAGATCACCGGGAACTCGGGGGAGACGGCGGCGCGCACGGCCGCGACGAGTTCGGCGGTGAACTTCGTCCGGGCGACCGCGTCCCCGCCGTAGGCGTCGGTGCGGCGGTTGGTGCCGGCCCACAGGAACTGGTCGAGGAGGTAACCGTGGGCGCCGTGCAGCTCGACACCGTCGAAGCCGATCCGCTCGGCGGCCGCGGCGGCCTCGGCGAAGGCGCCTATGACGGCGTCCAGGTCGGCCCGGGTCATCGCCCGGCCGGTGCCCTCGGTGCCGTCGAGCCGGATGCCGGACGGGCCGACGGCCGGGGCGTCGGCGACCGGCGGGTCGCCCTGCTTGCGCACCATCCCGATGTGCCAGAGCTGCGGCACGATGGTGCCGCCCGCCGCGTGGACGTCCGCGGCCACGCGGGCCCACCCGGCGAGCTGCTCCTCGCCGTGGAAGCGCGGAATGCTGTCGCTCTGCCCGGCGGACTCGTGGTTGACGTACGTGCCCTCGGTGACGATCAGGCCGACGCCCGCGGCGGCACGGCGGGCGTAGTAGGCGCTCACGTTCTCGCCGGGGACGCCGCCCGGGGAGAACTGGCGCGTCATCGGCGCCATGACGATGCGGTTGGGCACCGTCAGCCCGTTGATCGTGACGGGCCGGGAGAGGATCTCGGCCGCGCGGGAGGAGGACGGCTCGGTGACGGTCATGGGGGCTTCCTCGCGGGTAGCGGTGGGGTGCGCTGGGGCAGCGGCGATCGCCGGTGCCAACCACCGCGGCGGCCTCCGCATTTCACCGACGGGCCGGAACCCGGCGTGATCCACGCCACTCCACGCCACTCCGTGCCACTCCACGCCGCTGCGCGACGGCGGACGGTCAGCTGGGCGGGTGGGGGTGGCCGGTGAGGAGTTCGGCCAGGGTGCGGACCCCGAAGCCGGTGGCGCCGGCGACCCACTCCGCATCCGTCCCGTCGGAGAGGGCGGTGCCCTGGATGTCGAGGTGGGCCCACGGGATGTCGGGCGGGACGAACTCGCGGAGGAAGTGGCCGGCCAGCAGTGCGGTGCCGTGCCGGGTGCCGAGGGTGTAGTTGACCAGGTCGGCGACCCGGGAGCGGAGTTGGGGCCGGTACGCGTCGGGGAGCGGCAGCGGCCAGAGCGGCTCGCCGGCCCGGGCGCCGGCTGCGCGCAGGCGCTCCACCAGGGTGTCGTCGGTGCCCATCAGCGCGGCGACCCGGCGGCCCAGGGCGATCGCGGCGGCGTCGGTGAGGGTGGCGATGTCGATGATCGCCTGCGGCCCGGTCTCGCCGGCCAGGACCAGTGCGTCGGCCATGATCAGCCGGCCCTCGGCGTCCGCGTGGCAGATCTCGACGGTGGTGCCGTTGCGCATCACCAGGACGTCGCCGACCCGGATCGGGTCTGCGTTGGGCATGTTCTCGGTGAGCGGCAGCCAGGCGTCCACCGCGACGGGGCAGTCCAGAGCGCCGAGGACGGACATCGCCCCCAGGACAGCGGCCGCTCCGGCCATGTCGGCCTTCATCCCGGCCAGTTGCGCGTTGGGCTTGAGGGACAGGCCGCCGGCGTCGTAGGTGACGCCCTTGCCGACCAGGGCGATCCGCCCGGTCCGTCCGCCCGCTCCGGGCCGTTCCGTCCAGCCGTCCGGCCGGTAGCCCAGCTTGACCAGCCTGGGCGGCACCAGGGAGCCCCGGCTGACCCCGAGCAGTCCGCCCAGCCGCTCGTCGGCGATCCGGGGGCCGTCCCAGACCTCGCACTCCAGTCCGGCCGCCTCGGCGACCTCGGCCGCGCGGTCGGCGAACGCGGGCGGGGTCAGGGCCTCGCCCGGTTCGTTGACCAGGTCCCGGGCCAGCAGGACGGCCTCTCCCAGCCGACGGCCCTCGAACAGGCCTCGGGCGGCTTCCGGCGTGCCGGGGGCGAGCACCTCGACGAGCTGGTCGGACGGCTCGGCCGGACCGCTCCGGTACCGGGTGAACCGGTACCCGCCGAGCAGGTACCCCTCGACGAGCGGTCGGAGGTCCGGGCCCGGCGGGTGGACGGCCAGCCGCCGGTAGGCGGAGACGGCCCGGGCCAGCCCGGCCGCCGCCGCCCGGATCGCGTCCCGGTCGGTCCGGGCCCGCGGGCCGACGCCGAGCAGCACGGTCACGGGAGTGCCGGGCAGCTGCAGTACCTCGCCCACCTCGCCGCTGAACCCGGTCCCGGCGAGGAACGCGGCGGGGAGGTCGGCGGGCAGCTCGCCGACCCGCACCGGCCGTACGACGGCCTCCACCCCGGGGCCGGGCTCGGGGCGCAGCACCCAGGTGACGCTCACGGCCGCACCTGCCGGGCGGCGCGCCGGGCCGCGCCCCAGGCCTCCAGGTCGGCGAGGTACGCCCGGGCCGCCTCGGCCATGCCGTTGGCCGCGCCGACGGCCGCCCAGCCGCGTGCCGCGGAGATCGCGTACGGGTCCACCCGGAGGGCCTGGAGGTAGCAGTCCTCGGCCAGGACCGGCTGACCGGCCAGCCGGAAGCACTCGGCCGCGGACGCGTAGCCGAAGGCGGTGGAGACCGGGCCGAGCCGGGCGGTCCGCAGGAAGCTGTCGGCGGCCTCCCGGGGACGGTCGCGCCGCAGCAGGCCCTCCGCCACCTCGATGTGCGTCTTGGGCTCGTACGGGTCCAGGGCCAGCGCCTCCGCGACCATGAGGTCGCCGCGTTCGTCCTCGCCGAACGCGTAGCACTCCTTGGAGCGGCTCTCCACGCAGGCCCGCAGGTTCTCCCGTTTGAGGAACTCCTGGTACGGCCCCTCGGCGGGCACCGCCCGGGCCAGTTCCTCGGCGCGGTCCATGTCGCGGGCCAGCCACGCGCGGTCCCTGGCCATGAACGGGACGAAGCTGACGCTGCGGTAGAACCGGCTCTCCGCCATCGTCCGCTCGAACGCGGAGCGGTCCGGCTCCGCCAGCAGCTCCTCCAGCGCACGGGCGCCGATCTCCCGCCAGCGCGTCGCCTCCTCCAGCGAACGCGTCTCGCGGGCGTGGAACACCACCGCCACCACGGCGATGACGAACCGCAGGTGGGTCGGGCAGGCCGGGTGTTCGGCGATGGCGAAGGAGGTCTCCGGTGCGGCCACCGTGGTGCCGATCGAGGCGACGTACCGCACCAGGTCACGCCAGTGGTGCAGCCGCAGCTCGGCCGGGGTCCGGAGCCGGTCGACCGGCACGGCCGGGATCAGCTCCAGGACCAGCTTGGTGAATCCGAGCCGGTACAGCACCATGGCGATCTGCTGCCGGCGTTCGGGCTCGCAGCGGTCGAACTCGTCCAGCCACTCGCACAGCCGGTTCCAGCGCGGTGTGCGCAGGTGCGCGGGCAGTTCGGCCGGGTGGTCGACCGCGAACTCGGTCAGCCCGGACTCGCGGATCAGGTTGCCGCGGAAGGCCGGCGGCATCAGGCGCTGCCAGTTGACCTCGGCCCGCTCACCCCCGCGCTCGGCGAACTCGTAGGCGAGGCTGGGAAGCCGGGCGTACAGGCCGGGGGACTCGGACTCGCCCAGGTTGAAGTACGAGGCGTACATCCGGTAGTGCCAGTTGTTGGCGTACGGCCGCTCCGCGTCCCGGGTGGCGGCGCGCGCGGTCAGCTCCTCCAGCGGCCGGTCGCCGTCGTTCCGGCAGGCCTCCAGCAGCGCGTCCCGGGTGGCGCGGGCGCGCGGGGCGGCGCGGAAGGCCCGTTCGGCGAGCACCCGGGCGAACTCGGTGTGCCCGAGGTCCCGGGCGCGGTCGGCGGCCCGCAGCAGCGCGAAGGCGGTGCCGAACGGGCCGAGCCGGGCGGCGTGCAGGTAGCCGGCCAGCGCCTGCTCGTGCTCGCCCGCGCGTTCGTGGGCCTGCGCCGCCTGCATCCGGATCTTCACGTCCCACGGATCGAGGGCGAGGCCCTCCTCGACGGCGGCGCGTTCGGCCTCGGTGTCGCCGATCCGCACCACGATCTCCAGGTGCCGGTCGAGCAGCCGCCGACGGGTCTCCAGCAGGACCAGTTCGTCGTCCCGGTCGGGTGCGGTCAGCTCGGCGACGCCCGCCCGGACGTCGGCCAGCAGCGCCCGGGCGCCGCCGAAGTCCCGCTGCCGCTCGGCGTACATGACCTCGCGCAGTGCCAGCCGGGCGGTCAGGACGGTGTGGGTGAAGGGGGTGAGCTCGCCCGCGATCTCCTTGAGCAGCTCCCTGGCGCGGGCGAGGAGGAGCGGCGCGGCGGAGTCGTCCCCGGAGTGCCGGGCGAGCAGGTAGCCCCAGGCGGCCACCGCCTGGACGTGGGAGACCGTGGGCGCGGGACTGTCGGCCAGCACCCGGTAGGCCGTGGCGGTCCGCTCGGACAGGCCCTCGGAGCCGAACAGGGCGGCCGCGCGGGCGGCCTGGAGGCCTGCCGTCACCTGGTCCCGGCAGGCTGCCGGGTCGAGGTCCTCCGGGACGACCTCCAGCACCGCGGCGGGAAGGCAGACCGCGACCAGCCAGTGGGCGAGCCCGGAGCGGTCCACCTGGTCCAGCTCGGCGTGCCGCCGGTACGCCCCGGTCATCCGCCGCCAGGCGGGGGAGGCCAGCTCGTCGGGCAGGTCGGTCGGGAGCGCCGCCCGGTAGGCGGTCAGCCGGGACTCCTGCACCAGCAGCCGGCGGTAGCTCTCGGGCATCGTCATGCCGAACCGCAGCGCGCCCGGAGCGGGATTCTCGAAACGCCGGGCGGCCAGGACCGCGGCCCGCGCCTGGATGGCGGTGGCCGGTGATTCGGCACCATCGAAGTACGGGCGGTGCACCTCGAAGGTGAGCCAACTCGGCGCGTTGACCCCGACGATTCCGTGACTGAATTCCCAACGGTTCACGCGGTAATTCCTGTGCCTTTCTGGGATCAGGATCCGGGCGATCGGCGACATGCCCCGCGACGGAATCCGGGCGGGCCGGAAATCCCTCGCGGGGCATGCGTGGAGCGCCGGGATCAGACGCCGGCGTCGTCGATCAGACAGGTCCAGCAGTCCGCCGCACCTGTGCTGATCTCGACCTCGTCCTCCAGGGACTCCCAGGTCTCGTAAGCCATTTCGCCACCCCTCTCTTTTCACGGGCCGGTCCGGATATCCGGTCCGGCGAAGCGGTTGAGCGATATTCTTCGGGAACCGGAACGGCGCCGTCAAGGCTTCTGCGCGGCAAGCTCCGAAAGGATCTCCGCCACTTCTTCGTCGGTTGTCCAGAAATGCGGGGAAACCCGGACCCAGCCGTCCGGAACGGAAACGTGTATTCCGGCCGACGTCAATCTCCGGACGATCTCCACCCCTTCCGTCCGATGGCCGGTGAAACTCACGACGCCGGAGTGTCCGGCGCCGTCCGGGGGGAGCGCCGGGCGGTAGCCGAGCGCGGCGATCCCGGTGCGCAGTCGGTCGGCCAGGGTGCGCACCCGGTCGGTGACCACGGTGAGCCCGGTCTCCTCCAGCTCGGCCAGCGCGGCGGCGAGCCCGGCCATGCCGACCAGGTCGTACATCCCGCCCTCGACCCTGGCCGCCCCGGCCCGCTCGGGCAGGTCGTAGCGCAGCTGCCCCGGCCCCTTGGACACCTCCGCGGCGCCCTGGTGGCCGAACCAGCCGGTGGGCGTGGTGCGCAGCAGCTCCAGCCGGTCCGCCCGGCAGTAGAACACCCCAGTGCCCGGCGGCCCGCACAGCCACTTGTGCGCGCCCGCGGCGAGGAAGTCCACCGGGGTCGCGGCCACCGACAGCGGCAGCGCGCCGAAGCTCTGCACGGCGTCCACGCAGACCAGCGCCCCGACCTCGGCGGCCAGCGCGCAGATCCGGTCGAGGTCGCAGCGGAACCCGGTCGCGAAGTTGACGTGGCTCACCGCCAAGAGACGGGTGGCCGGCCCGATGGCCGCCGCCACGTCCTCGATCCGGTAGCCGCCGTCACGCATCGGCACCCAGACCGGCTCCACCCCGTGGCGGCGCAGGCGCAGCCACGGCCGCACGTTGGCCGGGAAGTCCCGGTCGAACAGCACGACCTGGTCGCCCGGGCGCCAGTCCAGCCCGTCGGCCACCAGATGGATGCCGGCCGAGGTGTTGGGGACGAAGGCGACCTCGTCGGGCGTGCAGTCGAGCAGCCGGGCGACCGACCGCCGGGCGGCGGTGCGCGCGCCGAAGAGGGGGCCGACCCTGGCGCTGCCGTACGGGAGGACCTCGTCCACGGCGGTGCGCATCGCGGCCACGGCGGCGGGCCGGAGCCGCCCCAGCCCGGCGTAGTCGAGGTAGACCTCACCGGTGGCGGCGCCGGCCGGTCGTCGGAGCCCGCTCACGAGACCGGCCCGACCGGGCGGGCGGCCCGGGGCGCGGCGACCGCCATCCAGCCCGCGACCAGCAGCGGGACGCCGTGCAGCAGCAGCACCCACTGCGCCACCCAGGCCGGCTGCAGCACCAGGCTCGTGACGAGCAGACCGGACATGAAGCCCGCGTTGACCGTGATCTGGGACAGCCCGAACGCCCGCCCCCGCCGCCCGTCGGGCAGTTGCTGGAGGGACTGCTTGTAGGTGATCTCGCTCAGCGCGTCGCCCAGACCGGCCCCGGCCGCCGCCAGCAGCCGCGGCCACCAGCCGTCGAGCCAGAAGACGCCGATGAAGCCCAGCGACATCACCATCGTGGCCACGCAGTACACCCGGGCCGGCGCGCGGTCGACGATGCGCCTGGCCAGGGGCCGCAGCACGAAGCTCGCCAACAGCAGCCCGGCCGCCCAGCTGCCCCACACCGCACCGGAGACCACGGCGGGCTCGTCCGGGCGCAGTTCGGTGCCGAGCAGCGGCAGTCCGACGTGCTGGGAGGCGCTGCCGAAGGCGTCCAGTCCGCGCAGTGCGACCAGCCCCGCCAGCCCGGCGGCGACCAGCAACGGCCAGGCACCGGAGCGGTCCCGATCCCCAGGGCCCGGGCCGTCCGGCTCCCGCATCCGAAGGCGCAGGGCGAGCAGCACCGCGGCGGAGAGCGCGTAGCTGGCCGCGTCCAGCCCGAACACCCAGCGGTACCCGGCCAGGGGGACCAGGACGGTGGCGAGGCCCATGCCGACCATGAACGCCACCCCCTTGAGTCCGGCCAGCGCGCTGTTCACCGACGGGGTGCGCGGCCCGGCCAGCACGGGGGTGGCGGCGGACAGCGTGGCCTCGAAGACCGACCGCCCGCTGCCGACCACCACCACCGCCGGGTACAGCCACCAGCTCTGCACGCCCGTCGGCAGCACGGCCAGCAGCGCCAGCATGAGCGACCGGGCGAGGTCGGCGCCGATCATCATCCGACGGCGGTCCCAGCGGTCCCCGTAGCGGTGTCCGAGCCGCCCACCCGCGATCGCGCCCGCGTACAGCGCCACGCTGACCAGCCCGGTGTCCAGGGTCGAGTGGTGGAGTTCCCAGACGAAGACCGACAGGCAGATGAAGTCGAGCGCGTAGCCGACGTCCGAGATCGTCTTGGCGGTCAGGAGGATCGCCAGCTGACGGCGACTCGCCGAGGCCGTCCGCCGTGCCACTTCGGTGCCGGCCGCCACGGCGCCCATGAGGTCTCAACTCCCCGGTTGTGTGAGGGCTGTCATGATTCCCTCACCAACCCCCCACTTACAAGAGGTAGTTCGATGAGAACGTCCGCACCTCGTGGTGGACCTCGCCGGCTGGGCCCGGGGCCTCCGGCGGGCGGGGCCGTTCCGCGCCGCCGGGGGCGGTGGTCGGTGGTCGGTGGTCGGTGGTCGGTGGTCGGGGGGCGGTGGTCGGGGCGGTGGAGGAGCGTGCGCGGGGCCGCGTTGTGGGGGACCATGCGGGCATGGACGGTGAGACGGTGGCACGGACCCGTCGCTCCCTGCACGCGGTGGCCGAGCTGGTACTGGCCGGACCGCAGTACCGGGCGAGCGGGACGATCCGGTTGCGGGCCTGCCCGGGCGGGTTCGGGACCGTGGCCGAGCCGTGGTTGCGGGTGGTGGGCGCGGAGCTGGTGGGGCGCGGGCGGGCGGTGTCGCTCGAACGGACCAGCTGCGTCGCGCTCGGCGCGGCCCTCGGGCTCGGCGTCGGCGCCCCGGAGGGGGTGTACCGGGACGGTCCGGGCGTCGCCGCCGACCGGCCGATCGAGGTGGACCCGGCCGCGGCCCGGTGGCTCGCGCACTGCTTCGCGCTCGGCGAGGCGGCGCTGCGGGGGCTGTTCCCCGAGGCGGAGCCGGTCATCTGGCCCGAGCACTTCGACATCGGGGTGACCGTCGGCGCGGTGAACTACGGGCTCTCACCCGGGGACGCGTTCCTCGCGGAGCCGTACGCCTATGTCGGCCCGCACGAGCTGCGGCAGGGGGAGTTCTGGAACGCGCCGTTCGGTGCTGCCCGGACGGTCCGCGAGCTCGGCGGCGTCGGCGGGCTGATGGACTTCCTGGCGCGCGGCCGTCGGCTGACGGGCGACGCCTGACGACCGTGGACGTCAGGCGTCGCCGGGGGACCGGTCAGCTGTGGTGCCAGGTCACCGAGAAGTCGGTGCCGGCGTTGATCCCGGAGGTGGTCGCCTTGGTGACGCCGTCCTTCGTGGCCATGTCGATGACCGACGGGTTCGAGGTGTCGAGGTTCTTGCCGTTCACCCTGGCGTTGGTGAACCCGATGGTGCCGAAGTCGGCGAGCGGTAGGACGCCGGTGAGGCTCGACGGGGCCTCGGCGATCACCTCGGCGGAGGCCAGGGTGGCACTCTTCAGCGTCTTCGCGATGCTGTGGCTCCAGCCGAGCGTGGTGTTGCGGAGGGTCAGGGTGAAGGAGCCGCTGCCGTTGGTGGTGACGCTCGCGGTGAAGTGGTCGCCGGGGCGGACGGCGTTGCCGAAGTTCGTCGGGTAGGCCGGGTACATCTCGTACCAGGAGGAGTAGACCGGCTTACCGCGTGAACAGTCGGCCTCGGTGCCGATCTGCTCGACCGTCTCGCTGCCGTCGCCGTCCAGCCCGACCCAGAAGGCTGACCAGGTGTTGGTGCTGGTGCAGGAAACGGCCGGCTGGATCCACTCGGCGCTGACGCTGGTGAACTTCCCGCCGGTCGCTGCGTAGCCGGACCAGTTGCTGCTGGTGCCGTACCGCAGCGCGCTGTCGTGGTGGTGGTCGGCGATCGGGCCCCGGACGGCGGCCTGGGCGGGGAGAGCAGGGGCAGCGCTGAAGAGCAGCGCCAGCAGGCTGGTCGTGGTGAAGAGGGCGTGCCGACGGGCTTTGGGCATGGCTGGTCCCGGGGGAGAGAGGGTGGAGTTGACCAAGCGTCGACAAAGTTAGTGGCCGCACTCCGGGCTGGGCGGGTACGGAGTGACGGCGCATCCCGGAATCCCCTGGTCGGCCCAGCGCGGGCGGACGCCCGTGGCCTGACGAGCCGAGTTTGTCCCCGAGGCCTGACGACGGGTACTGTCTCCCAGTCGCTCGGCAGGGAGCACCGGACACGCATCGGCGCGGACGGTCCCGGGGCGGCCAATCCCTTGAAACACCACGTCAGGTCCGCACCTGCCGTTTCGCTTCTTTGCGTCTCGGCCCGGTGCTTATATGGCATGTGCGTTTTATCGGATTGCAGCTGGATTCGCTTTTCGGAGCGAGGGTCGGCTAGAGTTTGAAACGTCGGACGGGGCGTCAAGCCGCAGAAGACACCGGCGAGTTGGATGACGAAGCCCCGGAAAACGGAGCGGAAAACGTCTGATAAGCTGGAAACATGAAAGAACGAAGCGCCCGGAGGGCCCGCTGGAAGGCGGTCCGAAGGAAGCGTCCGTTCCTTGAGAACTCAACAGCGTGCCAAAAGTCAACGCCAG
>NZ_JBVHYH010000129.1:0-11062 GCF_055569135.1 Kitasatospora sp. NPDC029367 | reverse complement strand
GTGCCCCCACCGCATGGACTCCCTCCTCCGCCTTGCGATGCACGCACCCTGACGCCGCGGTCTGGTCCGACCTGATCCACAAGACACGCCCTAGGCGTATCGACCCGCAGGGTTGTTCACCCTGTGGGGGCTCGCGCGGAGCCGGTGAGTCCGGGCCCTGCCGGTCCGGCGGGGCCCGTCCGTCAGTCGGTGGTGGGGCGGCGGCGGGTGAGGAGGCGGAGGGTGGTGCCGAGGAGGAGGGCGGTGGTGCCGGCGATGGCGAGGGGGCGGGTGGCGGTGCCGGCGCCGGTGTCGGCGAGGTGGGTGGGGGTGGTGGCGGTGGGGGGCTGGGCGTGGTCGGCGGGGGTGAGGGTGCCGGTGTAGGTGGCGGTGAGCTGGGGGCAGGTGTACTTCTTCGCCGGGGCGGAGCCGCTCGGCAGGACCTCGGACTTGGCGGTGAAGGTGAGGCGGTGGTCGCCGTGCGGGGTGTCGGCGGCGAGCCGGACCTGGAGGGTGAGCCGCTGGCCCTGGGGCACCTGGTAGGCGCCGGTGTTGGCCGGGGTGCCGGTGACGGTGAGGGGCTTCCAGGCGCCGGCGCCCGCGCGCAGTTCCAGGGGGAGGCTGCCGCTGCCGTCGGCGAGGGCGACGGTGGTGGCGAGCTGCTTCACCGTGGTGGTGCTGGTGTTGGTGAAGGTGACGGCGAGTTCGCCCGGGGTGCCGGTGCTGCCGGTGGCCGGTATCGGGTCGGCGGTGGTGCCTTCCGGGCAGTCGGCGGGGGCGGTCGGCGTCGGGGTGGCGGAAGGGGTCTCGGAGGGAGTCCCGGTGGGCGTCACGCCGGGCGTCACGCTGGGTGTCGCGGCGGGGGCGGTGGTCGGGCTGTCGGAGGCGAACGCGGGGACCGTGGCGAGGGCGACCGGACCGGCGGTGAGCACGAGCAGGGTGCAGGCGGCGGGAAGGCGGGCGGGACGCATCGGCGGGCTCCAGCGGTGGGGTCGGGTGTCGCTCTCCGGGAAGACCACCGAGGGGCCCGAACGGTTGTCCGTGCCCCTCGGTTCATTTCACGCGGGATCAGCTGTGCGCGCCCGCCTTGCGACGGCGCAGGACGAACAGGGTACCGGCGCCGGCGGCCAGGACGGCGGCGCCGCCGAGGGCGATCGGCAGGGTGTTGGAGGAGCTGCCGGTCTCGGCCAGGTGCGGGCCGGCCGACGGGGAGGCGGAGGCCGAGACGGCTGCGGCGGGCACGGTGGCCGGCGTGGTGGCCGGCGTGGTGGAGCCACCGGCCTCGGCGACGTGGAACTCGCCCAGGTAGTCGTCGAGGAACTGGGTGCAGGCCTGGGGCTTGTTGTTGGCCGGGGTGGGGACCTTGTCGTTGTCGAAGGCGTCCGAGCCGGCCTCGTAGTTCGCGCCGTAGCGGCCGACCGGGGCCTTGGCGGTGGCGGCGATCCGGACCTTGTAGGTGAGCTTCTCGCCCTTGGCCAGCTTGAACTCGGGTGTGATGAGGCTCCGGTCGTTGAGCTGCGCGGGCTTCCAGCCGTCGCCGGTGTTCAGCTGGACGTCGAAGAACGCGGTGCTCCACTGGACCGGGTAGTCGCCGTCGAACTCGTCGGTGACGTAGAGCGAGTTGTGGACCACGGGCAGGTCGACGCCGCTCTTGTTCTCCCAGGTCACGGTGACTTCGGCAGCCGGTCCGCCCTTGACCAGGGTGGTCCCGTACAGGCCGGTGCCGGTGGCCTTGAGCAGGGCGCTCTGGTAGACGCCGCCGTGGCACCGGTTGTCGACGGTCGGCTTCGGTATCGGCTTGACGGTGGGGGTGACCGGGGCGCTCGGCGTGGTGGTCGCGGAGGCGCTCGGTGCCGGGGTGCTCGGGGCGGTGGTCGCGGTCGCGGTGCCGGTCGGGGTCGGGGTCGGGGTGGTGATCCCGACGGCGCTCGCGGTGGCGGCGCCGGCCGTGGCGCAGAGGGTGAGCGCCGTCAGCGCGGAAGCGGCGAGGAGACGGGAAGAGCGCACGCGGACTAGCTCCATCTGTGGGCGGAATTCGGGTGTTTTCGGGCGACTTGAGGCTTCGGCGAGGGCCGTCGGCACTGGATCGCCCGCGTACCCTACCGGGGTGGGGAGCCGGCGCTTCCGGGCGGGGACGAGTGCCGGGGTGCTCCGGTTGCCGGGGTGTGGGGGCGGTCGGACGATGGTGGGCATGATGCACCAGATGCGAGCCGAGTTCGGCCCCGAGGGGGAGGCCGGCGGGGTGCGGCTGTGGCACGTGGTCCGGGGGGCGCAGAGCGTGGCGATGTGCGGCCGGGAGCTCGATCCCGGGGCGCCGGTGCGGGAGGCGGTGGACTGGGGGCGGACCCCGGAGCTGTGCTGCCACACCTGCGGGGCGTACTTCCTGCGCGAGGCGCCGTACCTGTCGGCCGAGCACCAGTGAGCGGCCGGGCGCTACGGTGCTCGGTATGGAGGAATCGCTGGTCCGGCCCCGGTCGCTGACCGCCGAGGCCGCGGGGCTGCGCTCCGGCGTGCCCGGGCTGTCCGAGTACGTCGACCGGTTCTGCGGGCGGGTCGAGCGGGTGGACCCGCTGCTCCACGCCTTCGTGGCGGAGCCCGGCCGGCACGACCGACTGCGGGCGCGGGCACGGGAGTTGGCCGCACGGTACCCGGAGCCGGCCGGGCGGCCGCCGCTGTACGGGGTGGCGGTGGGGATCAAGGACATCGTGCACGTGGACGGGCTGCCCACGCACGCCGGGTCCGCGCTGCCGCCGGGTGTGCTGGCGGGGCCGCAGGCCGTGGTGGTGGACCGGCTGCTGGCGGCGGGGGCGATGGTCGCGGGCAAGACGGTGACCGCCGAGTTCGCCGCGACCGCCCCGGGCCCGACCCGCAATCCGCACCGGCCGGGGCACACCCCGGGGGGTTCGAGCAGCGGCTCGGCGGCGGCGGTGGCGGCCGGGCTGGTGCCGTTGGCGGTCGGCACCCAGACGGTGGGTTCGGTGATCCGGCCGGCCGCGTACTGCGGGGTGGTGGGGTTCCGGCCGACGTACGGGCGGATCCCGTTCGCGGGCGTGATCCCGAACGCGCCGAGTTTCGACACCCTGGGCGTGTTCACCGCCGAACTGGCGGGCGTGGCGCTGGTGGCCCCGCTGCTGTGCGAGGACTGGCGGCCCCGGGAGGGGGAGGCGGCGGCGGCCCCGGTCTGCGGCGTGCCGGACGGGCCGTACCTGGAGCGGGCGGAGCCGGCCGCGCGGCGGGCCTTCGAGGAGCAGGTGGCACGGCTGGCGCGGGCCGGGGTGACGGTCCGCAGGGTGCCGCTGTTCCCCGACTTCGCCGAGGTGACGCGGCAGTTGCAGCTCGTCAACCGGTTCGAGCTGGCCCGCAGCCATGCCGACTGGTTCGCCCGCTTCGGCGGGCTGTACCGGCCGGAGACGGTGGCGAGCATCCGGGTCGGGCAGGGGGTCGCGGCGGCGGACCGGGCGGCCGCGCTGCGGTTCCGGGAGGGGCTGCGGGAGCGGGTGGCCGGGGCGGCGGCCGCTGCCGGGGTGGACCTGTGGCTGGCGCCCTCGGCGACCGGCGGGGCGCCGGAGGGCTTGCACGACACGGGGAACGGGGTGATGTCGCTGCCGTGGAGCTTCCTCGGCCTGCCCGCGGTGAGCCTGCCGGCCGGCCGGACGGCGGACGGGCTGCCGCTCGGCCTCCAGCTGGTCGGCGCGGCGGGCGGGGACGAGCGGCTGCTCGCCGGGGCCGCCGTGCTGGAGCGGGCGCTGCGTCAGGGGCTGGGGTAGCGGCCCGCTGGAGGGGCCCGCCTGACCGGGGAGGGGTCAGGCGTCGGGGCCGCGCCGCTCGTCCGGGAAGCGCGGCCCGCCGATCAGAAAGAACAGTGCGGCGGTCGGAAAGCCGAGCGCGGCGGCGAGCACCACGATGAACTGCCAGAACATCTTCCGCTCCTCGTCAGTCCCGGGCCGCTCCGGCACCCGAAGGTGGTGCCAAACCCGGCCGGCCCCGATTGGCCGAATTGTCCAGTCGTTATCCGACGGTATGGCCGAATCGCCCCCGCTGCCACCGGAAACCGGTCCCGGCCCGCGCCACACCGGCGCAGGGGTCTGGGCGCGGGCCGGGGGCGGCGGCCACACTGTCGGGATGCAGCTACAGCTCGCAGGGGAAGCACGGCGGCCCGACCGCGAGAGCGAGGACTTCGCGGCGGCCTCGCCGGAGGCACTGGTCCTGCTGGACGGCGCCAGCTCGCCGGCCGGCCTGGAGTCCGGGTGCCGGCACGGAACCGCCTGGTACGTCCGCCGGTTGGGGGTGCACCTGCTCGCCCGGCTCACCGACCGGGTGGACCGCTCGATCGCCGAGTGCCTGGCCGACGCCATCGTGGAGACGGCCGCGCTGCACGGCGGCCGCTGCGACCTCGGCCACGCCAACACGCCCGCGGCGATGGTGGTCGCGGCCCGGCGGCACGGCGAGTCCCTGGAGTACCTGGTGCTCGGGGACTCGCTGCTGGTGCTGGAGTTCAAGGACGGCCCGCCCAAGGTGATCGGCGACAACCAGCGCTTCCCCGGCGGGGAGGAGCTGCGCCGCCAGGTCTGGGCGACCGTCCCGGGGACGGCCGAGCGGGCCGCGCTGCACCTGGAGTACGCGTTGGCGGTGCGCGCCGCCCGTAACCGGGGCACCGGTCCGTGGATCGCCGCCGCCAGTCCGCGGGCCGCCGAGCACGCCGAGACCGGCTTCGTCCGGCTGGAGCGGCTGCATGCGGTGGCCGCCCTCACCGACGGCGCCTCGCGCTACACCGAGCGCTTCGGGCTGGGCAGTTGGGGGGACGTGCTGCGGCTGCTCGCGGAGTCCGGGCCGGGCGAGCTGATCGCCCAGGTCCGCGAGGTGGAGCGGGCGGACGCGGGCTGCGAGCGCTGGCCGCGCGGCAAGACCCACGACGACGCCTCCGCCGTCTACGCGTTGCTGTAGCCGGCGGAGGCGCTGCCCGGGTGGTGCGGGGTCAGCGGTTGTTGCCCCAGCGGAAGCTGGACGGGTCGCCGACCTTCTGCACCCACGGCCGCACGTAGCGGGAGGGGTCGTCGCTGGTGGAGTAGCTGCCGCTGGTGATGTGGCCGACCCAGCCCTGGTCGCTGGTGTACGCGCCGGCCTCGCACCCCTGGGTGCCGTTGCCCCAGTTGATCAGGTCGTACTGCACGTACCAGTGCGAGCTGTAGTAGAAGTGCACGTTGATCGAGCAGGTGCCCGTCCCGTCGGTGACGGAGTACGAGCTGGTGTCGATGGTCGGCAGGGCCTGGGCCGCGGTGGCGCCGGTCAGGGCGATCAGCGGGGCTGCGGCGAGTACGGCGAGCCGCCGGACGGCACGGCGCATGGTGGGGTTCCTCCCGTTGTGGTCTCGACCAATTTGGCCAATGGTTCAGACCAATCGACATTATTGCGAGACGCCCGGAGCTGGTGTCAACACCCGTGCGACAAGGGGAGGATGGGGCTCCGGAGGCTTCCGGTACGAACATGCCGAAGGGCCCGGACCGTGTGCGGTCCGGGCCCTTCGGGTGTGCCGACGTCAGTGGGCGTCGGTGGGGATGGTGCCGAGCCGGCCGGCCTGGAAGTCCTCCATGGCCTGCTGGAGTTCGCGGTGGCTGTTCATCACGAACGGGCCGTACCAGGCGACGGGCTCGCGAATCGGCAGGCCGCCGAGCAGGACGACCTCGAAGTTGGCGTTGCGGGAGTCCTGCTTCTCGTCGGCGCGGATGGTGAGGGAGTCGCCGTCGCCGAAGACGACGGCCTGGCCCATGTGGAAGGGGCGGCGCTCCTCGCCGGCGGAGCCGCTGCCGGCCAGGCCGTAGGCGAGGGCGTTGAAGTCGGCACGCCAGGGGAGGGTGACCTGGGCACCGGGGTTCACCGAGATGTGGGTCATGGTGATCGGGGTGTGGGTCGCGCCGGGGCCCTGGTGGCCGTCGACCTCGCCGGCGATGACGCGGATCAGGGCGCCGCCGTCCGCCGAGCCGAGCAGCTTGACGCTGCCGCCGCGGATGTCCTGGTACTTCGGGGCGATCATCTTGTCCGAGGCGGGCAGGTTGACCCACAGCTGGAGGCCGTGGAACAGGCCGCCGGACATCACCAGCGACTCCGGCGGGGTCTCGATGTGCAGCAGACCGGAGCCGGCCGTCATCCACTGGGTGTCGCCGTCGGTGATGGTGCCGCCGCCGCCGTGCGAGTCCTGGTGGATGAACGTTCCGTCGATGATGTAGGTGACCGTCTCGAAGCCGCGGTGCGGGTGCCAAGGGGTCCCCTTGGGCTCGCCGGCCGCGTAGTCCACCTCGCCCATCTGGTCCATCATGATGAACGGGTCGAGGTACTTGGTGTTGATCTTGGCGAAGGCGCGGCGGACCGGGAAGCCCTCACCCTCGAAGCCTTCGGGGGCGGTGGCGACGGTGAGCACCGGCCGCGGGGTGGCGACGACCGGGTCCGGCGTGGTGACGCGCGGGAGGGTCAGCGGGTTGTCGACGGTCACGGCGGGCATGTCGGCCTCCTTCGAGGGGGGTTCTCTGGCCTACGTCCACGAGGATAGTTCAATCCTCAACAACAAGCAAGTTGAAAGTTGAACTATGTGTCGACGAAGGAGCGCGGGGCTCCTCGCTCAGGATGGGTCAGCCGTACATGCGGCGCATGGTGAAGTCGACCATCTGCTCGACCGCCTTGGCGTCGAACACCATCCGGTGCTCGCCCTCCATGTCCAGTGCGAAGCCGTAGCCGGTCGGCAGTAGGTCCAGCACCTCGGCGCCGGTGACGGTGAAGTGCTTGGAGTCCTTGCCGGCGTAGCGGCGCAGCTCCTTGAGCGAGCTGAACATCGGGATCACCGGCGTCGGCGTGTTGTGCAGTGCCAGGAAGCCGGGGCGCTCGCCGCGCGGGCAGTGCACCTTCGAGGTGATGAAGATGGCCTGGAAGTCCTCGACCGCCATCGAGCCCGTGGTGAAGGCGCGCACCGCGTCCGCCAGGGACGGCGGGGAGGGCTCCGGGTACAGCGACTGCTGGGGCGCCTGCCCCTGCGCGCCGTACGCGTCCGGTCCGGGCATGCCGTTCATGCCCGGCTGCGGACCCGCCTGCTGCTGGTAGGGGTCACCCGGGTATGCGTTCTGGTCATATCCGTACACACGGACAGGCTAGCGGGAGCGCACCCTCCCGCGCTGGCGTCGATCCTGACAAGGAGTGGTCGTCCCGGCTTGTGGGACGTGACCACGTTCATACCGGATTCACCGTCGGGGGCTTGCCCAAGTTACCGCTGGGTAGCATCATGATGCCTACTGGTGGGTACGGGACGCCCGAAACGCGGCGGTCACCCGGAAGCGACGAACCGGAGAAAACGGCCATGGGTCACTACAAGTCCAACCTGCGGGACGTGGAGTTCAACCTCTTCGAGGTGTTCGGTCGCGACCAGGTGTACGGCACCGGGCCGTTCGCGGACATGGACGTCGAGACCGCGAAGAACATCCTCAGCGAGATCGCCCGCCTCGCCGAGAACGACCTCGCCGCGTCGTTCGCCGACACCGACCGCAACCCGCCGGTCTTCGACCCGGAGACCAACACCGCCCCGATCCCGGCCACGTTCAAGAAGAGCTACCAGACCTTCATGGACGCCGAGTGGTGGCGCCTGGGCATCCCGGAGTCCATCGGCGGCCAGGTCACCCCGAACTCGCTGATCTGGGCCTTCGCCGAGCAGATCCTGGGCTCCAACCCCGCCATCTGGATGTACTCCTCCGGCCCGGCCTTCGCCGGTGTCATCGCCGAGGAGGGCACCGAGGAGCAGCTCGAGGTCGCCAAGCGGATGACCGACCGCCTGTGGGGCTCCACCATGGTCCTCACCGAGCCCGACGCGGGCTCCGACGTGGGCGCCGGCCGCACCAAGGCGATCCAGCAGGAGGACGGCTCCTGGCACATCGAGGGCGTCAAGCGCTTCATCACCTCGGGCGAGCACGACATGTCCGAGAACATCATCCACATGGTGCTGGCCCGCCCCGAGGGCGGTAAGCCGGGCACCAAGGGCCTCGGTCTGTTCATCGTCCCCAAGTTCGACTTCGACTGGGAGACCGGCGAGCTCGGCGAGCGCAACGGCGTCTACGCCACCAACGTCGAGCACAAGATGGGCCTCAAGGCCTCCAACACCTGCGAGATGACCTTCGGTGCCAAGCACCCGGCCAAGGGCTGGCTGCTGGGCGAGAAGGTCGACGGCATCCGCCAGATGTTCAAGATCATCGAGTTCGCCCGGATGATGGTCGGCACGAAGGCCATCGCCACCCTCTCCACCGGCTACCTGAACGCCCTGGAGTACGCCAAGGAGCGCGTGCAGGGTGCCGACATCTCCCAGTTCCTGGACAAGACCGCCCCGCGCGTCACCATCACCCACCACCCGGACGTGCGCCGCTCGCTGCTGACCCAGAAGGCCTACGCCGAGGGCATGCGCGCGCTGGTCCTGTTCACCGCGTCCGTCCAGGACGACATGCTGGCCGCCAAGCTGCGCGGCGAGCGGGACGAGGCCGCCGAGCGCCTCAACGACTTCCTACTCCCGATCGTCAAGGGCTACGGCTCGGAGAAGTCCTACGAGCAGCTCGCCCAGTCCCTGCAGACCTTCGGTGGCTCCGGCTACCTGCAGGAGTACCCGATCGAGCAGTACATCCGCGACGCCAAGATCGACACCCTGTACGAGGGCACCACCGCGATCCAGGGCCAGGACTTCTTCTTCCGCAAGATCGTCAAGGACGGTGGCCAGGCGCTCACCGCCCTCAACGAGCAGATCCAGAAGTTCCTCGGCTCCGCCGAGGGCGGCGACGCCCTGGCCGCCGAGCGCGAGCTGCTCGCCAAGGCCGCCGGCGACCTGGAGGCCATCGTCGGCAAGCTCATCGCCGACCTGACCTCGGTCGAGCAGGACGTCAAGAACATGTACAAGGTGGGCCTCAACACCACCCGCCTGCTGATGGTCTCCGGCGACGTCGTGGTCGGCTGGCTGCTGCTGCGCCAGGCCGCGGTGGCCCTGGCCAAGCTGGAGGCCGGCGCCTCCGAGAAGGACGTGCCGTTCTACCAGGGCAAGGTCGCGGCCGCCCGCTTCTTCGCCAAGAACGTCCTCCCGACCATCGCCCCGCAGCGGGCGATCGCCGAGGGCATCGACAACGAGATCATGGAGCTGGCGGAGGAGGCCTTCTAAGGCCCTGCGCGCTCTTCTGACTGCCTGACGACACCCTCACACCGAAGGGCCCGGCTGCCACCGGGCCCTTTGGCGTCTTCGCGCGGGCGAGGCGCCCCAAGGCCCGGAGGCCGTACGGGAGTTGGGCCCAGCGGGCCGGGTGCGGTCCGGGTGTGGTCCGGCTGTGGTCCGGCCTGCGGTCCAGCCTGCGGGCCGGCTGTGGGCCGGCTGTGGGCTGGCTGTGGGCCGGGTGTGGGCCGGGTGGCGAAGGGCTCCGGCGCCGTGCCCGGCGGGGGAGGCGCGGCCCCCGTGCCGCGGTCCGCTGACGGTGTGCGACCGGGAGCGACCAGGGCGTGAAGAAGGGCCGGTGGGAGGCGGGTTCGGGATCGTGCCGGTGTTCCGAAACCCCTGCCGGGGCCCGAATGCCATGTCCGTGTACGGGCATATGCTCAAGGTGCGAAGCCGATCCCCCATCCGGCTTCGGCCCTCCCTCGACCCTGGAGCAGTATGTCGACCGCCGCCCGCCGGGCCTTCTTCGACCGGACGCACACCGACGATCTGATCGCGTTCCTCGGCACCTCGCCGTCCCCGTACCACGCGGTCGCGAGCGCCGCCGAGCGCCTGGAGAAGGCGGGGTTCCGTCAGGTCGCGGAGACGGACGCCTGGGACGCGGCGGCCGGCGGGCGCTACCTGATCCGCGGCGGCGCGCTGATCGCCTGGTACCTGCCGGAGGGCGCGGGGCCGGAGACGCCGTTCCGGATCGTCGGCACCCACACCGACTCGCCCAACCTGCGGGTGAAGCCGGTCCCCGACACCGGCTCCGCCGGGTGGCGGCAGGTCGCGGTGGAGATCTACGGCGGGGTGCCGCTGAACACCTGGCTGGACCGTGACCTCGGCCTGTCCGGCAGACTCGCGTTGAAGGACGGAAGTGCGCGGCTCGTCCAGCTGGACGAGCCGCTGCTGCGCGTGCCCCAGCTCGCCATCCACCTGGACCGCCAGGTCAACGACGGCATGAAGCTGGACCGGCAGCGGCACGTCACCCCGATCTGGGGCCTCGGCCCGGTCGACGAGGGCTCGCTGATCGGCTACGTCGCCGAGCGGGCCGGGCTGGCCGTCGAGGAGGTGGCCGGCTGGGACCTGATGACCCATGACGTCCAGCCCGCCTCCTACCTGGGCCGTGACCGCGAGCTGCTGGCCGGCCCGCGGCTGGACAACCTGCTCTCGGTGCACGCGGCCACCGCCGCGCTGGCCGCCGTGGCCCTCGCCGCCGCCGGGGGCGAGCTGGCGCTGCCGTACATCCCGGTGCTGGCCGCCTTCGACCACGAGGAGACCGGCAGCGAGTCGGACACCGGCGCGCAGAGCCCGCTGCTCGGCAACGTGCTGGACCGCACGGTGTACGCCCGCGGCGGCTCCCCGGAGGACCGCGCCCGGGCGCTGGCCGGCACCGTCTGCCTGTCCTCGGACATGGGCCACGCCGTCCACCCGAACTACTCCGAGCGGCACGAGCCGGGCCACCACCCGCTGCCGAACAACGGGCCGATCCTCAAGGTCAACGTCAACAACCGCTACGCGACCGACGGGGTCGGCCGGGCGGTGTTCGCGGCCGCCTGCGAGAAGGCCGGCGTGCCGTGGCAGAGCTTCGTCTCCAACAACGCGATGCCCTGCGGGACGACGATCGGTCCGATCACCGCGGCGCGGCTGGGCATCAAGACGGTGGACTGCGGCATCGCGGCGCTGTCCATGCACTCCGCGCGCGAGCTGTGCGGGGCCGAGGACCCGTACCTGCTGGCCAGCGCGATCAAGGCCTTCCTGGAGGGCTGAGCACGGACGCTGTGACGGGGGGGGGGGGGGGGGGGGGGGGGGGGGGGGGGGGGGGGGGGGGGGGGGGGGGGGGGGGGGGGGGGGGGGGGAGGGGGGGGGGGGGGGGGGGGG
>NZ_JBVHYH010000128.1:0-11671 GCF_055569135.1 Kitasatospora sp. NPDC029367 | reverse complement strand
AGCTAAGCCTCACAGCGCCGATGGTACTGCAGGGGGGACCCTGTGGGAGAGTAGGACGCCGCCGAACAATCATTCAGAAAAGCCCCCGCCGGGTTGACCGGCGGGGGCTTTTCGCATTTCCGGGCCACTCCTCATCTGACCAACCTGACCAACCTGACCAACGGCCGGGCTGACCAGCTGACCAAAGGGCCAAAGGACCATCGGCCCGGCCGGGTGTTGCTCCTACCACCACCAGGTGGTCCTAGGTCTACCCCGGAATTGGGGTGCCATGGCCAGTGCCCGGAGCGGGTCGTTCGTGAACACTGATGAAGGACGATCGGTACCGGCATCAGGAGTTTGCGTGACCACAGACACTCGTACGAGCGGCACGTCCGTCCGCGCGCAGACCCAGGTGGCCTTCCAGGCGGGCGGCCAGGGGCTGGCCCGGCTGGCTCAGGTGGTGCTGGGTGCCGTGCCGGGGTTCCTGCTGCCGGTGGGGGCGGCCGTCGTCGCGGGGGTGGTGACGGCGCAGGTCCTGGAGTACTACTACCCGGCGGCCCTGATGGCCTTCGCGGCTGCGGCGGTCGCCGGCTTCTCGGTGGCGGCCGCCTGCATCCGTCCGACGGCCGACCGGACCCGGCGGATGCTGGAGCGCTGGTACGGCATCCGGTTGCCGGCGGTCTACCAGCCGTTGCCGAAGCTGGAGTTGGACGACCGGGGGCACTGGTGGACGGGTTACTCGTACCACCGCTCGCAGACAGTCGCGAAGTACGCGCAGCTGGTCCACTGGGGCCTTCGGGACCGCACCACCCGGGCCGAGATGCTCTGGCTGGTCGTGAACCCCGCCCTGGCCGTGCTGCTGGGCGGCGCGGTGGTCCTCCTGCTGGCGCTGGGGACGGCGTTCGCGCTGGGCAGCGCGGTGCCGGTGGACGGCTTCGGCCCGTTGAGCCCGCGGCTGACGCGGGTCGCGCTGAGCCTGCTGATCGGGGTCGGCATGGTCCTGCTCGGCATACTCCTCGCCCCGTACGCGGTGCGCGGGTACGGGGAGGCGGCCCGCCGGGTGCTGGACCAGGACGGCCGGGCGACGCACGCCCAGCTGACCAGGCGGGTGGCCGAGTTGACCGAGACCCGGGCCGACGCGGCGGGCAGCCAGGCGGCCGAGCTGCGGCGGATCGAGCGGGACCTCCACGACGGCGCGCAGGCGCGGCTGGTCGCGATCGGGATGACGCTGGGCACCATCGAGCACCTGATGGAGACCGACCAGGCGGCCGCGCGGGAACTCCTCTCCGAAGCGCGGCAGTCCTCGGCCCGGGCGCTGCAGGAGCTGCGCGACCTGGTCCGCGGCATCCATCCGCCGGTGCTCGCCGAGCGCGGACTCGGCGACGCCGTCCGGGCCCTGGCGCTGGACAGCGCGCTGCCGACCGAGGTGTTCGTGAGCCTGCCGGACCGGCTGCCGGCTCCGGTCGAGGCGGCGGTCTACTTCAGCGTCAGCGAGCTGCTGGCCAACGCGGCCAAGCACTCGGAGGCCGAGCAGGTGTGGGTGGACATCCTCTACCGGGCCGGAATCCTCCGGGTCACGGTGACGGACGACGGTGTGGGCGTGGCGGACCCGTCGCGGGGTACGGGCCTGCGCGGGATCGAGCGTCGATTGGGTACCTTCGACGGTGTCCTCGCCATCGACAGCACGTCCGGCGGTCCCACCACCATCACCTTGGAGTTGCCGTGCGAGTTGTCCTCGCCGAGGACCTCTACCTCCTTCGCGAAGGCCTGATCCGTCTGCTGGAAGCGCACGGCTTCACCATCGCGGCGGCCGTGGAGACCGGCCCCGAGCTGCTGGAGGCGCTGCTGACCCACCGCCCGGACGTGGCGGTGGTGGACGTGCGGCTGCCCCCGACGCTCACCGACGAAGGTCTCCAGGCCGCGCTCAAGGCACGCCAGGAGATCCGGGGCCTGCCGGTGCTGGTGCTCTCCCAGCACGTCCAGCAGCTGTACGCGCGGGAGTTGCTGGCCGACGGCACGGGCGGGGTGGGCTACCTGTTGAAGGACCGGGTGTTCAACGCGGGGCAGTTCATCGACGCGGTCCGCCGAGTGGCGGCGGGCGGTACGGCGATGGACCCGGACGTGATCGCCAAGCTGATGCAGACCACCTCGCGCCGGCCGGGCCCGCTGCTCGGGCTGTCCCCGCGCGAGCGCGAGGTGCTGGAGCTGATGGCCGAGGGCTGCTCCAACTCGGCGATCGCCGCCCGGCTCTCGGTGAGCGACGGAGCGGTGGCCAAGCACATCGCCAACATCTTCAGCAAGCTCGGGCTCGCCCCCGACGAGGATGCCAACCGCCGGGTGATGGCCGTCCTGGCGTACCTCAACGGCACGGCGGGGCAGAGTCGCTGACGGCCCGACCGGTGCCGCTGCCCCGGGCGCGGTGGGTACTGTGACACCCCAGGCTGCGGAAACGCTGAAACACCCGTACGAGTAAACTCCGGTGGGCCGAGCCCGGACGCTGTTCAGCCGTCCGGCGGCCCGACTGGCGGGAACCGGCAGCCGATGCGCGTACGGCAGCAGCCGACATCCAGGGGTTGATAGACGTAATGGCACGCCCAACGCTCACCAAGGCCCATCGCGGGCTGCTCGGCCTGGTCGCGGCCGGGGCCTGCATCATCTCGGGCATCGGGTTCGCGGGCTCGTACAACGCGGTGCGCGAGCTGGCCGTGGAGAAGGGCTTCGGTGCCTTCTCCTACGCCTTCCCGATCGGTGTGGACGCGGGCATCGTGGTGCTCCTCGCCCTCGACCTGGTGCTGACCTGGCTGCGGATCCCCTTCCCGATGCTGCGGCAGACCGCCTGGCTGCTGACCGTCGCCACCATCGCCTTCAACGCGGCGGCCTCCTGGGGCGACCCGCTCGGCATGGGGATGCACGCCGTCATCCCGGTGCTGTTCGTCGTCGTGGTCGAGGCCTCCCGGCACGCGGTCGGCCGGATCGCGGCGATCACCGCGGACCGGCACATGGAGTCGGTCCGGGTGATGCGCTGGATACTCTCCCCGGTGCCGACCTTCCGGCTCTGGCGGCGGATGAAGCTCTGGGAGCTCCGCTCCTACGAGGAGGTCATCCGGCTGGAGCAGAACCGGCTGGTCTACCGGGCGCAGCTGCGCTTCCGCTACGGCCGCGGCTGGCGCCGCTCGGCGCCGATCCAGGCGCTGCTGCCGCTCAAGCTCGCCAAGTTCGGTGTCCCGCTGGACCCGTCGCTGCTCGACCGGTTGGACGAGGAGGGCCGCGAGCGCGAGGCCAAGGAGGCCCTGGCGGAGCAGCCGTCCCAGGAACTCGGCGCCCAGCCCCAGCAGGCCCGGGCCGCCGCGGCCATCGCGGCTCCGGCCCCGGCCCCCGCCGGAGCCCAGCAGCACCAGGCAGCACCGGCCGCACCGGCGGCCGCAGCGGCACCGCCGGCCCAGCCGCAGCCCCAGCCACAGACCCAGCCGCAGTCCCAGTCCGAGGCCCCCGCAGCCGCGGCCCCGATCGCGCCGGAGGTCGCCGCACCGATGCTGGCGAGGCTGCACGCCGTCCGGCTGCGTGCGGCCCAGGAGCCGGAGACGGAGGAGGCCGTCGCCCCGCAGCCGCGCGGCGAGGAACTGAACGTCTGGACCGAGCGCCCGGTCCGCACCACCGGCCACTCGGTCGACGCCGCCCCGGGCGGGCGGGTGCCCGGCCAGGCCTCGCCGTGGTTCAAGCCCCCGCGCCCGGTCGCCGAGGAGCCCGCCGCCGGGCCCCGGCCGCAGGCCCAGCACCCGGGCTCCGCTCAGGCCCAGCACCCGGTCGCCGCCCAGCCCCAGGCCGAGCCGACCGTCGAGCCGCAGCACCGTCAGCCGGCCGCCCAGGCCGAGCACCACGCCCGGCCCGAGCAGACCGCGCCGGCCGAGGAGCCCGCTCAAGGCGCCCCCACCGAATCCGACCCGGCCCCCGTGCAACTGGACGAGGACATCGCCTACGACGGGCTGGTCTCCTACATCGACAGCTACGGTCACCAGCCCGACCCGCCGCGCCTCGCCGCCTGGCTGACCACCGAGTACGGGGTCACCGGCAAGGGGCCGGACGGTGCGGTCCACCCCAAGGAGGTCGCCGACCTCTACCCGCTGCTGCGCGACCGCTACCTGGCCGCCGGGAGGGACTGAGCCCGCGCCGCACCCGCGCCGCACCCGCGCCGCCCCCGCACCGACACCCCGGGTCCACCGCTCGGTCGGCCATTGACGCCCGACCCGGCCGGAGCTACCTTCGCCTCAACAAACTGTTGAAGCGCTGGTTCGGCATGGAGGAGTGCGGATGTCGCAGGTCGAGGTCGACGGAACCGGACCGATGGGCGGGGCCTCCTTCTCCGCCGCCGCCCGCGCCGCCGTGGAGGCACTGCTCGCCCCCGTGGACGCCGACCTGGCGCGCCGCTACCCGGGCGAGGCCGGCACCCGGCAGCCGGTGCACACCGTCTACGTCCCGGCCGACGCCTTCCGCGCCGACACCGTACGGGAGTGGGGCCGCCAGGCCCTGGAGGCCTTCGACACCCACGCCGGCACCCCCGCCGAGCTCGCCCGCGCCCTCGGCGTCGCCGACGACGAGCTGCTGGCCGACGTGCACGCCCGGGTCCGCGCCAAGCTGGAGCGCGAGCCGGTCGAGGACCTGCGGATCGACTTCGAGGACGGCTACGGGCCCCGCCCCGACGCCGAGGAGGACGCCGCCGCCGTCCGGGCCGCCGAACTGGTCGCCGCCGCCGTGGCCGAGGGCAGCGCGCCGCCCTACCTCGGCATCCGGATCAAGTGCATGGAGGCGCCCGTCCGGGCCCGCGGCATCCGCACCCTGGAACTCTTCCTCGCCACCCTGCTGGCGAACGACGGCCTGCCCGACGGTCTGGTCCTCACCCTGCCCAAGGTGACCTACGCCGAGCAGGTCACCGCGCTGGTCCGGCTGCTGGAGGACTTCGAGCGCCGGGCCGGGCTGGCCGCCGGCCGGATCGGCTTCGAGATCCAGATCGAGACCACCCAGGCGATCCTCGGCCCGGACGGCCGGGCCACTGTGGCCCGGATGATCGAGGCCGCCGAGGGCCGCGCCACCGGACTGCACTACGGCACCTTCGACTACAGCGCCTCCTGCGGCGTCAGCGCGGCCTACCAGAGCATGGACCACCCGGTCGCCGACCACGCCAAGGCGGTCATGCAGGTGGCCGCGGCCGGTACCGGCGTCCGGCTCTCCGACGGCTCGACCAACGTGATCCCCACCGGCTCCACCGAGCAGGTGCACGCCGCCTGGAAGCTCCACCACGACCTGGTCCGGCGCTCGCTCGCCCGCGCCTACTACCAGGGCTGGGACATGCACCCGGCGCACCTGCCGACCCGCTACGTCGCGGTGTACTCCTTCTACCGCGAGGGCCTGGCGGCCGCCGCCGCCCGGCTCGCCGCGTACGTCGCCAAGGCGGGCGGCGACGTGATGGACGAGCCGGCCACCGCCCGGGCGCTCAGCGGCTACCTGCTGCGCGGCCTGGACTGCGGCGCCGTCGACCCGGCCGAGGTCACCGCGCTGACCGGCCTGGACCGCGCGCAACTGGACGCCCTGGCCGGCCGCTGACCCCCAGCCCCGGCGCCGGGCCCCCGGCACCCCAGCGCCAGCCCCCCGGCGCCAGCCCCTCCGGCCCCGGCCGTGCGCCAACTAGGCTGGCGGTGCCGCCCCGGACCTCCGGAGCGCGCACCGCCAGCCGTCGCCGTTCCCGGGAGAACCACCGCGCCATGTCCGCCACGCCGGAACCGACCGCCAGGCCGTACCTCACCATCCGGCGGGCCGGCAGCCACGAGACCGAGATCAAGAAGTCCCGCTTCATCTGCCACCTCGCCCGGGTCTGCGACGAGGACGAGGCGCAGGCCTTCATCGCCGGCGTCCGCAAGCAGTACTGGGACGCCCGGCACAACTGCACCGCCTTCGTGGTCGGCGACGAGCAGCGCCGCGAGCGCTCCAGCGACGACGGCGAGCCCGGCGGCACGGCCGGGGTGCCGATGCTGGAGGTGCTGCGCCGACGCGGCCTGACCGACACCGTCGCCGTGGTGACCAGGTACTTCGGCGGGATCAAGCTCGGCGCGGGCGGCCTGGTGCGGGCGTACGGGAACGCGGTGTCGGCGGCGGTCGACGAGGTCGGCCTGCTGGAGCGGCGCCCGGTCGCCCTGCTCGCGGTGACGGCGGACCACGTGCGCGCCGGGCGGGTGGAGAACGACCTGCGGGCCGCCGGGTACGCGGTGAGCGACCTCGCCTACGAGGCGGCCGGGGTGCGGATCGAGGTGGGTGTGCCGGAGCCTGAGGTGGCCGGGTTCCACACCTGGCTGGCCGAGGCGACCGGCGGCACCGCGGTCGCCGTGCCGGCCGGGCGCACCTACGTCGAGGTACCGGTCTGAGCCGCGCGCTCCGCCCGCCCCGCGGCGTGCCGGGGGGATCGGTTTCCGGACGCAGCTCCGGCCGGGGCCCCGGGGCCCGGGGCCCGAACCCGTGGTAGTGATCGCCCACCACCCCGCGCCGCCGCTCCGACCAGTGGCCGGACCGGTGCGCGGGCCCGCCGGAGGCGTCGCTCCCCGTAGCCGAGTGCTCGCGCCACGCGGAAGACGGCTTGAGCAGATTCACCCGAACGTAGTGTCGTGGCCCGGAGTTGGAACTTCCGCTCCGGGCCGTGGCGTTTCCTGGGCAAGGTTCCGGCCGAACCGGATGAAAACCGTCGATGGAGGACAACAGACCCCACCCCGCACCACGGAGGTATGCGCATGACCTCAGACCGCTCGCCGTCGCCCGCCGGTGCCGACCTACCCGGCCCGCGCGGCCCCGCGACGCCCTACCGGATGACCGTCACCACCGCCCTCCCGCACGCCGAGGCCGTCGCGCTGGCCGACGCCCAGCTCGCCTCCTGGTTGAAGCAGGAGGGCTGCGAGGAGCCCCCGCCCGCCCCCGGCACCGCGCTCGGCGCACCCCCCGCCGCCGAACGCCTGCGCCTGGGCGAGCGCGTCCTGCTGGACCGTGACCAGGGACCGCTGCGCGGCGGCCCCGGCGCCGGCCGCTACGACCGCCGCCGCCTGCGCACCCCGGCCCCGCACGGCACCCGGCAGCTCACCCTCACCGTGGCCACCGACACCGGCGGCCCCACCTGGGTCCGGCTGGAGGCCGAGACCCACAGCACCGGCAGCGGTCTGCGCACCCCCTGCCGGGTGCCGGTGCCCGAGCTCGCCCGCACCCTCCTCCCGCTGCTCGACGCCGCCGACGGCCCGGCCGCCGTCCACTCCGCCCCCCGGGTGATCACGGCCGACGAGGTCGACGACCTGATCGACGAGCTGTGCGACCCGGAGCGCCGACTGCCCACGGTGGTCGCCAGCGTGCCGGTGAACCTCCCGGTCGAGCACTGGGTCGAGGAGGTGGTCCGCCCGCTCTGCCGCCAGCTTCCCGGCCTCGCCACCGCCTACGTGCTGGACCCGGGCGCCCGCACCGGGTTCAACGTCGCGCTGGAGTACCACACCGTGTACGGCGGCGCCGTGCGCACCTATCTGCCCGAGGTGGACCCGGCCTCCCGGCAGGACGGCGCCCGACATCCGGTGCTCGCCCGGGGCCGAATAGAACAGGACCTCCGCCGCGCCGCCGGGCTGCTCGCCCGCGAGCCCCGCCGCCTGGCCGCCGAACAGCCGCTCCCGCCGCCGCTGGCCGCGGTCCCGGTGCTGCGCGTCCCGCCCCCGCAGCTGCGCCCGGCTGCCGGACCCCCCGTCGGCCCCCCCGCCGAACCGGCGGCGCTCGCCCGCGAGGAGCAGCAGGACCGCGCCGAGCAGCAGGCCAGGGCCGACGAGCTGGAGCGGGTCCGGCACACCCTCCGCCTGGAGCGCCGCGACCGCGCCCAGTCCAGGGACGGCCACGAGGGCCGCCTGCGCGCCGGCGCCCGGAGCGCCCTGAGCGGGCGTCACTGCACCGGGCCCATCGCCGTCCCGTCCGGTGCCGCGCCCACCACCTCGGGCACCGGCCCGGCCACCGTCGGCCGGCCGGCCGCCCAGCGCGGCGGGTGGCCGGGCAAGCCCGAGACCTTCACCGAACTCCTCGCCAGGCTGGGCGAGTTCTCCCTGCTCACCTTCACCGGCGACCAGAAGAACGCGCTCGCCCTGGACGGCCTCCAGTGCGCCGGTGCCGGCTGGGCCCGGCTCGCCTGGGACGGCCTGACGGCCCTGCAGGAGTACGCCGAGGCGGCCGTGCGCGGCGCGGCCGGCGGGGACTTCAAGCAGTGGTGCGAGCACACCCCGGACGGCTGCCACCGCTTCCCGCCCCGCAAGGCCGTGCGCGGGGAGTCCCGGACGGTGTTCAGCCACACCAAGTGGAAGCGCGAACGGATGCTGCCGGTGCCGGAATGCGTCGACGCCTCCCGGCGCGCGTTCATGGGCGCGCACCTGCGGATCGGCGGCGGTCGCACCGCACCCCGGCTGCACTACCTGGACGACTGCTCCGGCAGTGGCCGGATCTACGTGGGTTACATCGGCCTGCACCTCACCAACACCCGGACCAACTGACGGGCTCGGCTGACCGCTGCGCCCGTTCGGTGGACAATGTCCGGCAGGGGCGGGGCTGCGGTTGGTCCGCCGCCCGGGGCAGGCGCCGGACGAGCATGGGGGAACGACGACCGATGCAGTACTCAGCAGACGGCCAGTCCGACGGCATCGCCACCGTCCAGTTCCCCCAACCGGGCTTCCTCGCCTCGGTGTTCCGCGACCTCGGCGCCGACGAGGGCCCGGAAGCGGACGGTGCCGCAGGCCCCCCGGCCCCCGGCCGCCCCGGTCCGGGGGCGGCCAGCGGCGGCCCGTCCGCTCCGGAACGCGTCGGCCCCGACCTCGCCGACCCCGACCTCGCCGACCCCGACACCACCGATCCGGCCTCCGCAGGCCCCGGCCCGTCCGGCCCGTCCGGCTCGTCCCGCCCCGACCCCGGCTCCTCCGGCCCGGGCGCCACCGACCCCGACGAGGCCGTCGCAGCGCACGCCCGGGCCGCCGCGCTCACCCACCACCGCACGCTCACCGTCCGGGCCGAGCACGACCGGCTGGCCGACCTGCTGCGGCGGGCCGCCCTGCCCGTCTCGGCGATGGACTTCGAGAGCCAGCTGCGCCACTACGAGCCCCGCCCCTACCCGACCGACGGCCCGGCCGTGGTCGAAGGCGCCGAGCCCCGCTGGGAGGACTTCGCCCCCGCCGAACCGGCCGCCGCCGACCCCGAGAGCGGCCCGTCCCGGCGACTGCTGGACTCCGGCTACCAGCGCGAACTCGCCCAGGCCCGGCTGACCCACCAGCGCGCCCTGCGGGAGTGGCGCACCCGCCGGGCCGAGGCGGGCAACCCGGCCGCCGACGAGTCCCGGCGCGCCCACGAGGCGGCCGAGGAGGCCCGGGCCCGCGCCGTGCGCGAGTACAACGACAGCCTGGAGGAGTGCCGGCGCGCCTACCGGCTGGCCGAGCCCGCCGCCGTGGAGTCGCTGCTGGAACGGGCCCTGGCCGCCGCCGAGACCGCCACCCAGGACCTCCCCGCCGCCTGCCGGGCGGTCTTCCGCCCGCTCACCCGCACCGCCGTACTGGACCTCGACCTGCCCCCGCTCGACCTGGTGCCCTCGCTCACCGGCTACCGGCTCGCCCCCGACGGCGACATCCTCCCGGTGCCGCGCCCGCCCGCGGACCGGGCCACCGACTACCTGCGGCTGGTCGCCCGGCTCGCACTGCGCTCGCTGCAGGCCGCCGACGCCGTGGACACCGACGAGATACTCGCCGGCGTGGTCCTCAACGGCTGGCTGCGCGAGCCCGGTGCCGAGCCGCTCTGCCTGGTCAGCGTGGACGCCGACCGCGACGCCCTGGCCCGCACGCGGCTGCTGCCGCCGGAGACCCCGTACGAGGAACGCGACGACGAGGGCGTCTACGCCGACGCCGAACAGGACGAGGCGCTGGTCCGGCTGCGCCAGCTCGGCGCCGCCGTCACCCCGGACCCGTACGCCCGGGCGGCCGTCCAGCCCGCCGCCCGGGCCGGCGCCGCCGTCCCGGCCGCGCCCGACCTGTCCGCCAACGAGTTCGCCCAGCTGGTGCGCGACCTGCTCACCCGGGGCGGGCTCGCCGAGTGGAGCGTGCGGCTGCGCGGACCGGCCGGGCTGGTCGCCACCGGCGAGGGCGCCCCGGGCAGTGCGCTGCCCGGCCGCTGGGTGGTCTGGGCCTCCCGGGACCCGGCTGCCGTCACCGCGGAGCAGATCGAGACCCTGGCCGAGGCGGTCCGCGAGGAGTCCGCCGAACGCGGCCTGCGGCTGACCACCGGCCACTTCGCCGAGGCGGCCCTGGACCTCTCGGCCGAGGAGGGCCACCGGCACATCCACCTGATCGACGGCGACGGCGTCCGCGAACTCGCCCGCACCCACCTCGGCCTGCCGCTCGCCGCCGGCCGCTGACCCCCCTGCCCGGACCGGCTCCGACCAGGGAGGTCACCCCGACGGCCCACCCGGCGGGCGTCCCTCCGTACCCGGAACAAGGCTGAGGGGACCGGGCCGATGCGACCGCGGCCGAGGACCGGCCGGGTCGGCGGCACCCCGGGCGATCACCGCGGAACGGGCGTCCGGTACGGTCGGCGGTCGGCCCGGCCACGGGCGGACCCCAGGGGGAGAGGAATGGGCAGAGCGCTCGTCAGACCACACGGCGGCACCGGTCATCCGGCGGGGGCGGCCCACCCGACCGGACCCGCGGGCCGGCCCGACCCGACCGCCCGGACCGCCCGGACCGACCAGACCGACCCGATCGCCCAGACCGACCCGATCGGGCCGGAGGCAGCCCGGTGACCGCCGTCCTGGTCGCCGCCGGGGCGTTCCTGATGACCCTGATCGGCGGCTTCGTCGCCCAGCGCACCGGCGACCGCCGTCACCTGGTGCTCGGCTTCGCCGCCGGACTGATGCTCGGCGTGGTCGCCTTCGACCTGCTGCCCGAGGCCCTCCACCAGGCGCCGGGCGAGGTGCACGGCGTGCCCCAGGCACTGCTGATGTTCGCCGTCGGCTTCCTCACCATCCACGTGGTCGAGCGCGCCGTCGCCATCCACCGCGGCCACGAGGGCGAGTACGCCGAGCACACCCACGGCCACCAGCACGGCCACGCCCACCGCAACGGGCACCAGGGCGTCGGCCTGACCGCCGCACTGGCCCTGGTCGGGCACAGCGTGATGGACGGCTTCGCGATCGGCGCCGCCTTCCAGGCCGGCACCACGGTCGGCACGGTGGTGGCCATCGCGGTGGTCGCGCACGACTTCGCCGACGGGTTCAACACGTACACGATCACCCGCTTGTACGGGAACAACCGCCGCCGGGCGCTGACCCTGCTCGCGGCCGACGCACTGGCCCCGGTCTCCGGTGCCGCGATCACCCTGGCCTTCACCATCCCGGAGCACCTGCTCGGCCTCTACCTGGGCTTCTTCTCCGGCTTCCTGCTCTACCTCGCGACCTCGGACATCCTCCCCGAGGCGCACAGCCCACACCCCTCGCGCAGCACCCTGCTGTGCACGGTGGCCGGGGTCGGCTTCATGTGGCTGGTCATCGGCTTCGCCACCTAGGGCGCGTCTTGTGGATCAGGCCAGGCCCGCGACGCCAGGGCACGCACCTCGCCGCGTTGTCGTCGGTCGCCGATGGCCCCCAGCCTTCGGCCGGGAGGTG
>NZ_JBVHYH010000127.1:0-11797 GCF_055569135.1 Kitasatospora sp. NPDC029367 | reverse complement strand
CTCGACCCGCCTAGCGCTAGGCCCGTAGCTCGCCCCCCCCCCCCCCCCCCCCCCCCCCCCCCCGGGGCCGGTTCGACCGGCCGGCGGTGGGGCGTCGGCTGATCGGCGGCTCAGTACTGGGAGTAGCCGTCCTCGGAGAGGGTGTGCTTCTCGTCGCCGTTGATCGGCGGGTTGAAGATCGACACCAGGTGGAGGTCCTCGTCGTCCGAGGCCACCAGGTGGTGCGGGTCGTGCTTGTCGAGGACGTAGATGGTGCCCGGGACGATCTTGTGGCGGGTGCCGTCGTGCTCCACGACCTCACCGGAGCCACTGATGCAGTAGCACGCCTCCAGGTGGTTGCGGTACTGCAGGGCGCTGGAAGTGCCCTTGCGCACCAGGGTGTCCGCGACGGCGAAGCCCATCCCGTCGCGCTTGGTCAGCAGGCGGGTGCTCAGGCCGTTGCCCCACTCGACGGGGGCGACATCATCGAGGCTGCGGGTGAACATCTCTCGGTTCTCCTTCGGAATAGGTTGGGAACTACGGGTGTTGCGGGATGTACGGGCCTTGCGGATGTGCGGCTCTTGCGGCGGTGCGGCTCTCTTGCGGACGTGCGGGTCCTGCGGATGTGCGGCTCTTGCGGCGGTGCGGGTGGAGCGGGTGGAGCGGGCGGTGCGGTACGGGGGGTCAGGCGGCCACGGCCGGGCTGTGCTCCGCGATCACGGCGGCGATGGCGTCCAGCGTGCGGAAGTCGTCCGGGCCGAAGTCGATGTCGTCGACGGGGATCCGGTAGGCCGTGGTGAAGTGCGCGAGCATGCGCACCAGGCCCAGGCTGTCGATGACTCCGGACTCGATCAGGTCGTAGTCGCCGGTGAGGTCCGATACGTCCTCGCCGGCCAGGAACTGGTCCACCACGTAGGCGCGGACCTCGGCGGCTATGGCGGTGCTGCTCATGCGGTGGTCTCCTTCAGGCGGGTCTGCTTGATCAGGTTCCGGTCGGGCTTTCCGGTCGACGTACGGGGCAGCGGAAGTGCGGTGAGGTGCACCGAGGCCGGGATGGCGTGGCGCGGCAACTCCCGTCCCAGGTGGGCGCGCAGGCCCAGACTGGTGAGTGCGCTGCCCGGGCGCTGGGCGACGTGGGCGTGCAGGCGGACACCGGCCTCGGGGTCGGGCAGCGGCACGACCACCGCCTCGGCGACGTCGGGGTGGGCCGCGATCACGTTCTCCACCTCCTGGAGGTTGGTGCGCACGCCCCTGACCTTCACGTGCCAGTCCGCGCGCCCCTCCAGGAAGTAGAGGCCCTCGGTGTTGCGGGTGACGATGTCGCCGGTGCGGTAGAAGACCCGGCCGTCCAGCTGGGTGAACACCGCCTCGTTGAGCTCCCGGCGCAGGTAGCCGCTGGTCTGGAAGGGCGTGGACACCAGGAGCTCCCCGGTGCCGACCGAGGCGAGGCGCCGGCCGTCGGAGTCGACGACCACGGCCTCGGTGCCCCGGATCGGGCGGCCGACGGGCATCGGCCCGGTCGCCGCGGGGTCGACCCGGTGGATGAACGAGTCGTTGGTCTCCGTACAGCCGAACACGTTGTGGAACGCGGCCCCGGGGAACGCGGGGGCGACCCTGGCGAGCAGGTCCGCCGGCATCCGGTCACCGGTGAAGATCGCGTGGCGTACGGCGGGGAAGGTGCCGCCGTGGTCGAGCAGCAGGCGGTACACCATCGGCACGCCCTGGACGAAGGTGACCCGGTGCCGGGCGGTCAGCCCCGCCAGGTGGGCGGCGTCGGTGGCCCGCTGCTGCTCCACCAGGACGACGGTGGCGCCCAGTTGCAGGAAGGTCCAGATGTCGAGCAGGGCGAGGTCGAAGTTGAGCGGGGCGTAGGACAGCGCGATGTCCTCGGCGGACAGGGCGAACTCACTGACGGCCCAGTCGGCGAAGGCGTCGAACCCGGCGGTCTCGATCGGCACGATCTTGGGGGTGCCGGTCGAGCCCGAGGTGGTCAGCAGCAGCCGGGTCCGGGCCGGGTCCGGCACCGCGAACCCCGTCGCCTCGGCCTCGTCCGCCGGTACCGGCGCCGCGGCGAGCGTGCCGTCGGCGGTCGCGGTGAGCCGGTGGGAGACCCTGGCCTGCTGCGCCAGGCGTTCCAGTGCGGCGCTGCCCAGGTCCGGGGAGGGGGCGAGGGCGACCAGGCCCTCCTGGGCGACGGCCAGCAGCAGGGCGACGGTCTGCGGGTTCTTGTGCGCCGGCACGCACACCGTGCCGCCGGACGGGAGGTCCAGCGCCGACAGGTGCTTGCGCAGGCTGCGGGTCAGGTCGTTCAACCGGCCGTAGGTGACGGCCTGGTCGTTGAAGTGGAGCGCGATGCGGTGGGGCCGTTCGTCGCCGTGGGCGGCGACGGTCTCGGCCAAGCGGGACGATGGCACGGCGGGATTCCTCGCGGTCGGCTCAGCCGCCGGTAACGAGTACCGATCGGCTGTTCGAATTCGTGCGGTGTCGAGGAAGACCGTACCGGGCGAGGTCCATGCTTGGTCAAGCATGTACTTGCCGAAGTGGGTGTGACGCAGACCACCAGACTTGCATGACCAAGCAAAAGACCCCGAACGCGGAGTGCGTTCGGGGCCGGACTGGACGGGCGGGGGCGCCACGCCGGCGCGCCACAGCCGTCCGGGACCGGGGGAGCCCGGGACCGAACCACGGTGCCGCGCCGGGGGGCGACGGGTCAGGCCTGGGTCGCGCGCAGGGCCTGGACGGTGGGGCCCAGTTCGGGATCGGCGGTGAAGGAGTTCAACGCGGAGGACAGCACCTCCGCGTAGGTCGCCCGCGCCGCCTGGTAGCGCTGGCGCCCCTCGTCCGTGATGACCGCGTAGACCCCGCGCTTGTCCGAAGGACACAGGTCCTTGAAGGCGAAGCCGGCCGTTTCGAGCCGGCCCACCAGCCGGGTCACCGACGACTGCCCCAGGCCGACCCGGTCGGCCAGGTCCTGCATCCGCAGCTCGCTGGTCGAGGAGTGGTGCAGGTGTTCCAGGGACCGGTACTCCGACAGTCCGATCCCGTGCTGCCGCTGGAGCGCCAGGGCCAGCTCCCGCTCCACGAACGAATGGAGCGTCAGCACCCGGCCCCAGGCGGCCTGGTCGGAGCTGCGCAGCGGCGCGTGCGATGAAGTTGCCATAGATGCCTCCCTTGCAGAGGTGTTGCTTGACAGAAGAGTACATGCGCATGCAAGATCCTGGCGCCCCCGATTTTTATTCCCGGGGTCCCTTGAGCGCAGTTGATTGCACGTACAAGCAAACGCTCTACAAGCGTTCTGCCCCTGTTCAGCGCCACCGCAGGAGCCCGGGCCGCCTCGGCCCCGACACACCGGCTCCTGCCCCGTACCCATCGGCGACACCCGCTTCGAGGGGGTCCCGAGCCCCAGCACCTGCGCGGGGCGATCCTCGACGCGCAGGCCCACCAGGACGTCGCCCCACGGCGCCGCCTGCCGCACCGAAGGAACCTGCTGACATGAGCCTCCGTGCCCACTTCACCTCCGCGGCGCAGCCGCCGTCCCCGGAGCCGGGGCGCCACGTCCTCGCCACCGTGACCTACGGCGCCACCACCGGCCTCAGCCGGGTCGAGCACGGCCACCCCGACCTGACCATCCCGATGGCGGTCACCAACGGCGACGCCTTCCGCGAGGTGTGGACCGTCGACGAACAGCCGCGCTGGGTCCTGCGCGAGGACAGCGCCTACGCCCACGACGGCCGGCACCTCCTCGTCGCCGGCCTCCTCCCCGAGCAGTCGGTCTACACCCCGCCGGTGCGGGAGATGTACGAGAAGGCCTTCGCCCTGGTCAACCACCTCGACTACGGCCACATCTTCCGGATGTGGAACTTCGTCGGCGACATCCTCGGCGCCAACGCCGAGGGCATGGAGGTCTACCGGGACTTCGTCCAGGGCCGCGCCCAGGCGTTCCAGACCTACATGGGCGACACCACCACCCAACTCCCCGCCGCCACCGGGATCGGCACCCAGGGCCGCGGCATAGCCTTCGTCCTGCTGGCGACCAGAAGAGGCGTGCCCCGGCACCTGGAGAACAGCCGGCAGACCTCCGCCTACCACTACCCCGACCAGTACGGTCCCAAGTCGCCGAGCTTCGCCCGCGCCACGCTCCTGGACGACACCCTCTACGTCTCCGGCACCGCGTCCATCCTCGGCCACGAGACCGTCCACCGGGGCGACGTGCGGCGCCAGACCCGGGAGACCCTGGACAACATCGCCCACCTGATCTCCCGCGGGAACCTCGCGGCCCAGGGCGTCGACGCGGGACACGAACTCAAGGACCTACGGATGATCAAGGCCTACGTGCGACATGAAGACGATGTTCCGGCGGTACGCGCTGTCTGTGAAGAGGCATTTGGTGTGGGTACTGAGGTGAAGTACCTCAACGTCGCCGTCTGCCGGGACGACCTCCTGGTCGAGATCGAGGGCCTCGTGCCCGCCGTGGGGTGGGACCAGTGACCGCCCTCAAGGTCGGCATCGTCCTGCCCGGCCGCGAGGCCGTCATCGACGAGGGCCCCTACCCCGGCAACCTCGCCTCGATCGCCGCCCTGGCCGAGGAGTCCGGCTTCGACTCGATCTGGGCCGGCGAGTCCCCGCTCGCCCGCTCCCGGATGAACCCGCTGCTCGCCCTCGCCGCCGCCTCCTCGGCCACCGAGCGGGTGCAGTTGGGCACCGCCGTACTGATGCCGCTGCGCGCCCCCGTCCACCTGGCGCACGAACTGGCCTGCCTGGACCGGATCTCCGGCGGCCGGGTGATCGCCGGTATCGGCTCCGGCTTCGCCTCCCCCGCGACCGAGCGCGAATTCGCCAACTACGGGCTGGACTTCGCCACCCGCTTCGGGCGGATGCGGGAGACCGTCGAGATCTGCCAGGCGCTCTGGGCCGCCCGCGGCGAGCCCGTCTCCTACCAGGGCAAGCACTACCGGCTCCAGGACGCCGCCCTGCTGCCGCTGCCGCACCAGCCGCAGGGCCCGCCGCTGTGGATCGCCCACTCCGGCCCCCAGATGCTGCGCCGGGCCGGCCGCGCTTTCGACGGCTGGATGCCGACCTCCACCACCCCCGAGAACTACGGCGCGGGCTGGGACCAGGTCACCGCCGCGCGCGAGGAGGCGGGCCGCCCCGCCGAGGCGGTCACCGGCTCCGTCTACCTCTCCGTCGCGGTCGACCGCACCCGGGAGCAGGCCGAGGAGACCCTCTGGTCGTACTTCCGCGCCTACTACGGCCTTCCGCTCACCACCATGCGCACCACCCAGGGGATCTTCGGCGGCACCCCGCAGGAGGTCGCCGACTGGCTCCACCAGTACGTCAAGAACGGCGCCCGCCACCTGATCCTGCGCCTGCCCACCGCCGAACTGACGGAGGCCGCCTACCGCTCCGCGGTCCGGCGGACGGCGCAGGAGCTCCTCCCGATCCTGCGCGAGCTGTGAACGGCCGGCCCCCGGCGCCGGGGTGGGCGGTGTGGGCGGCGGCGTGGCCGATCACCGCCGTGTTCATGCTGTCCAACATCCCCACCCCGCTGCTCGCCCTCTGGAAGGACCGCATCGGGTTCTCCACCGGCACCACGACGGTCATCTTCGCCGCGTACATCGGCGGGCTGCTGCTCGCCCTGCCGTTCACCGGCGCCCTGGCGGACCGGTACGGCACCCGCCGGGTGCTGGCCCCCGCCCTGGTCGCCGGACTGGTCTCCTGCGCGCTGTTCATGACGGCCACCCACGTCCTGACCCTGATCGTCGCGCGGCTGCTCACCGGTGTGGCGGTCGGCGCGGTGCTCTCGGCCGGCACCGCGGCGGTCTCCCACGTCGGGGGCCCCGGGCGGCGCCCGCAGGCGGTCCTCGCCGGATCGGTGGCCATCGGCACCGGCCTGGCCGCCGGCCCACTGCTCGGCGGCAGCGTCTCCCAGTACTGGACGGCCCCCACCGTCACCGTCTTCGTCCTGGAGGGGGTCCTGCTCCTGACCGCCCTGGCGGTCGTGTACGCCGTCCACCTGCCGCCCGTACCGTTCTCCCGGGCGGAGCCCGGTACGAGGTGGCTGCGCCTGCCGTCCGTCCCCCGGGTCAACCGCCGCGGCCTGGCCACCAGCCTGATGGTCTACATCCCCGGCATGACGGGGACGTCCCTGCTGCTCGCCCTCGGGCCGATCCTGCTCGCCTCCCTGCTGCACACCGGCAACCGGCTGGTGACCGGCGGGATCGGCTTCATGATGTTCGGCGCCTCCACCGGCGTCCAGTTCGCGATCCGGCACCTGCCGCTGGGGCGGATCCTCACCATCGCGGGCGTCGTCACCGGCATCGCCATGCTCGGCACCGCCACCGCCGTCCGCGCCCACTCCCTCGCCCTGCTCGCCCTCGCCGCGGTGACCGCGGGCGTCGGCCAGGGCATGGGCCAGTACGGCGGCTTCTCCCGGCTGGGGACGGAAGTCGTCCCGACCCGGCTCGCCGAGGCCAACGCGGCGCTCAGCGCGGGCGGTTACCTCTTCGCGGGCATTCTGCCCATCCTGACCGGCTACCTGAGCGACGCCACCGGGATCGCCACCTCCTCCACCGTGTTCGCCTCCCTCACCGGCGCCGCGGCCCTCGCCGGCGCCCTCCTGGTCAGCACCCTCCGGGCGGGCACACCCGTCGAGGAGGTGCGGGAGCCCTCGAAGGTGTCGGCCTCCTGAACGACCCGCCCTGAACGACCCGCCCTGAACGACCCGCCCGCTGCGGCCGGACCGCGGCGGGCGGGCTGCTGCCACACTCCGCGGGGCGTCAGCCGACCGGCGCGGGCACCCGCTCCGGCACCGCCAGCGCCGCGAGGCGGCGCAGACTGGCCCGGCGCTGGAGCGCGGCGAGCCCGGTGGACGCCGCACCGAGCGCCAGCCAGCCCGCCGGCCCGGCGGCCATCACCACACCGGTCAGCAGCATCGGCCCCACCGACTTCTGGACCGACTGGGACATCCCCGCCACCCCCAGGTAGGAGGCCCGGGCCCGCGGCGGCGCCAGGCTGACCGCCAGCTCCCAGGAGCTCACCGAGCGCATCAGCTCCGCGAGCGTGACCAGCGCGGCCGCGGCCAGCAGGGCGAGCGAGGCGGTCAGCGGGCCGCCGCCGGTGGAGAGCGCGATCAGCAGGCAGCTCGCGAGCAGCGTCACCCCGTACCAGCCGACCGCCCTGGTCGCCCCGCCCGGCCGCTCCGCCCAGCCGGAGACGCGCAGTTGGAGCACCACCACCAGCACGGTGTTGAGGGTGAGGAAGGCCGGCACCACGGCGTGCGGCGCGTCGGTGTGGTGGATCAGCCAGAGCGGCAGGCCGACGTTGAGCACCGAGTCGTCCAGGCACATCGGCAGGTCCAGCAGCACGAACAGCAGGTAGCCGCGGTCGCGCCAGGGGCTCGGCGCGGCGCCGCCCCCGGCGGCCGACGCCTCCGCTTCGGCCTCCGCCGCTGCCGCTGTCGCTGTCGCTGCCGCGCCCAGACCGCGCCCGGCCGGCTCCGCGGTGCGCCGGATCAGGGCGGCGGCCAGCAGGTACGAGAGCGCGTTGGCCACGATCAGTGCCCGGTACGCGGTGGTGGTGCCGACCGCCAGGCCGATCGCCGCGAAGCCCGTCCCGACCGCGTAGCCGCCGTTGGCCACACTGCGGAACAGCGCCTGGTAGGTGGCCCGCCGCTCGCCCGCGACCCGGGTGGCGAAGAGCATCTCCAGGGTCTTGGCGCCGCGTTCGGCCAGGCAGGTCAGGGCGACCGAGACCAGCAGCGCGGTGAAGTCCTGGACCACCAGCAGCAGCGCCATGGTGGCCACCCGCAGCAGGTGGCAGCCGATCAGCAGACCGCGCACCGAGAACCGTTCGGCGGCCCGTCCGGACAGCGGCGACCCGATGATCCCGGCCACCGCGCCGACCCCGAGCAGCAGTCCGAGCCGCCCGGCGTCCATGCCGCAGACATAGGTGAAGTACAGCACGGAGGCGGCCGCCCACACCCCGGTGCCGGTCCGGTCCACGCCCTGGGCCAGCAGCATGATGCGGGCGTCCCGCCCGCCCGGCGGCCGCCGCAGCTGCGACCACAGTCCGTTCCCCCGCATGACAGGTCCTCGTTTCGCGTCCACCGTCAATCTCGACATCAAGATACTTCATGTCGAGATAGCTGCGGAACCCCCGATCCCGCATAGCGGACGGCCCCGCCCGGCCACCCCTCGACGCCCGGCGGGCCGTGCGCCACACTCTCCCCAGCAGCACCCGCGCTCCCAACGCACCGGCACCGACGCACCGAACGACCGCACCCTGGAGAGCCACACGGTGACCACACGCCAACTGCTGGAGATCGCGTTCTCGTCCGGCCGGTCCGGAACCGGCCCGGCCACCTGGGGCCAACGGGCCATCTGGGACGCCGTCCACCGGCTCCCCCCGGCCGACGTGCCGCGCTACACCATCGCCACCGCGGCCCCGCTGGACCCGGGCCTGCCGCTGCCCGGGCTGCTCGACGCCCTGGCCCGGCTGCTGCACCTGCACGACTCGCTGCACACCCGGCTGCTGCCCGCGCCGGACGGCGAACTGCGCCAAGTCGTCGACCCGGAAGGCACCTTGACCGTCGAGGTGCACCCGCTGGCGGACGGCGAGGACCCGGCCGAGGCCGGCGACCGACTGCACCGGGACCTGGCCGGACGCCCCTTCGACACCGCCACCCAGTGGCCCCTGCGGGTCGGCGTGGTGACGGCCGACGGCCTGGCCCGGCACATCAGCCTGGCGCTCTCCCACACCGCCGTCGACGGCGCGGGGATGAGCCGCCTGGTCGCCGACCTGAGCGCACTCAGCCTCGGGCACTCCGCCGACGAGCTCGCGGGGCTCCGTGCACCCGCCCAACAGCCCCTGGAGGAGGCCGAGTTCCAGGCCTCCGAGCGGGGCCGCAAGCGCGACGCGAGCGCCCGCAAGCAGTTCGTCCGCAAGCTCCGCCTGGCCCCGCCCCGCCTGTTCCCGGAACCGCCCGCGACGGAGCACCCCGCCGACTTTCCCAACGCCGTCCTGCGTTCCCCCGCCCTCCCCGGCGCGGTCGAACTGGTCGCCGCCGCCCACCGGGTGAGCACCTCCTCCGTCCTGCTGGCGGCGACCGCCACGATGACCGCCCGTCTGGCTGGCACCACCGAGGCCGTGCTCAACGTCGTCGTCAACAACCGCTTCCTGCCCGAGCTGACCAACGCGGTGAGCGTGGTCGCGGGCGACGGACTGTTCCACCTCCCCGACGCCACCGCCGAGTTCGGCGAGGTCGTGCGCCGCACCCACGCCGCCGCGATCGGCACCTACCGGCACGCCTACTACGACAAGCTCGCCCTGGCCGCCGAGGTCGCGCAGCTCACCGCCGAGGGCGTACCGACCGCCGACCGCTCCTGCGTCTTCAACGACACCCGCGAGCTGCTCCCGGCCGCACCCGCCCCGGGCGCCGAGGGCACCACGCTCAGCTGGCCGGTCGAATTCGAGCCCCGCCCGGGCCTGACCTACGCCCTGGACGCCCTGCAGTCCCCCGAGGCACTGAGCCTCGCCATGACCGCCGACCCGGCCGTCCTCCCGCGCCCCGCGATGGAGCGGTTCCTCTACGGCATCGAGGAGTTGATCCTCACCGAAGCCGCGAAGGCCCCCTCCACCTGAGCCCGGCCCGCAGCGCCCCGGCCGGCCCACCCCGAGCCGGCCGGGGCCGCTGCGCCACTTCTCCTCCCCCGCCCCGGAGCCGCTCGAATCGACTTGACCCAGGCCCTAGCCTGAACCCATGCGGATCCTCGTACTCGGCGGTACCTCCTTCGTCGGCCGCGCGATCGCCGCCGACGCCCTGCGCAGCGGCGCCGAGGTCACGCTCTTCAACCGCGGCCGGACCAACCCCGCCCTCTTCCCCGAGGCCCGCCACCTGCGCGGCGACCGCGACACCGGCGACTACGCCGCCCTCGGCAAGGGCGAGTGGGACGCCGTGGTGGACGTCACCGGCTTCCGACCCCGCCAGGTCGACCAGGCCATGACCGCCCTCGGCGACCGGGTGGGCCGCTACCTCTTCGTCTCCAGCCACGCCGTCTACCGCCGCCAAGGGCTCGCCCCGCACTCCGACGAGTCCGCCCCGCTCCGCGAACCGCTGCGCGAGGCCGAGGAGCTGTCCGAGGAGACGTACGGCCGGCTCAAGGTCGCCTGCGAGCAGGACGTCACCGCCCGCTACGGCGACCGGGCGACGATCGTGCGCCCCGGCAAGGTGGCCGGACCACACGACGAGCAGCGCGGGCTGACGTACTGGGCCCGCCGGGCGGCCCGCGGCGGCCGGATCGCCCTGCCCGGGCGCCCCGAGCAGCCCGTCCAGGTGGTCGACTCGCGCGACCTGGCCCGGCTGGTGCTCCGGCTGCTCCAGGACGGCCGACCGGGCGCCTTCCACGCCGTCGGCCCGGCCGAACCGACCACCCTGGGCGGCCTGATCGCCACCTGCGCCGAGGTCGCGGGCACCGAGATCGAGCTGGTGCCCGTCCCGCCGGAGACCGCCCCGCCGCCGTTCTTCCCGCTGGTCCGGGCCGAACCGCTCTGGCCCGGCCAGCAGCGCGACCCGTCCCGCGCCCGCGCCGCCGGACTGCCGGCCACCCCGCTCGCGGTGACCGCCGCCGACGTGCTCGCCTGGGACCGCGAACGCGGCGAACCGCCGCTGGGGCACGGCTTCACCCCCGAGCAGGAGGCCCTGGTCCTGGCCGAACACGCAGCCCGGTGACCTGCGAGCCCGGCGCCCCGGCCCTGGCGGCCCTCGACGTCGTGGACTGACGGACGCCACCCCCCTCCTGACCGATTGTCAGTGGCACCCGCTAGGGTCGGGCCCGAACAATCGCACCACACCGGTACGAATGCACCAGCACGCCCATCAGCCCTACGCACCGCCGCCATCAGGGGGGACCATGACCACACCGGGCACCAGCCCGCTCACCACCGCCGACCTCGTGGAGGGTTGGCACCGGGTCGGCGTCCGCCCGGGCATGGCGATCATCGTGCACTCCTCGCTCTCCAGCCTCGGCCCGGTCGAGGGCGGCGCGGCGGCCGTGGTGGCCAGCCTGCGTGAGGCCGTCGGGCCGGGCGGCACGGTGGCCGCGCCCGCCTTCACCGGCTCCGTCGTCTGCGACCCGGCGCCGGACCACGCCGGGCTGCCCACCCCCGAGATCGCCGAACTGCGCGCCGCCGTCCCGCTGTTCCACCCCGAGCTGCCCTCCCCCATGGGCGCGATCGCCGAGGCCCTGCGCAGCCTGCCGGAGAGCCTGCGCAGCACCCATCCGCAGGCCTCGGTCGCCGCCGTCGGCGCCCACGCCCGCGAGGTCACCGCCCGCCGCTCGCTGGGCTTCGCCGTCGGCCGGGAGTCGCCCTTCGGCGCCCTGCACGACCTCGGCGGGTACGTGCTGCTTGTCGGCGTCGGGCACAACCGCAACACCTTCCTGCACTACGCGGAGACCTTCGCCCCGAACCGCCGGCTCAAGCTCCGCCGCTTCCCGATGGCGATCCAGGGCGAGCGGGTGTGGATCGAGACACCGGACGTGGGCAACGACAACGACACCCACTTCCCGGTCGTGGGGCGGGAGTTCGAGGAGCTGGCCGGCATCCGCGAGGTGCTGGTCGGCAACGCGCCGTGCCGGCTGGTCCCGGTCCGCGAGCTCATACCCTTCGCCGTCCGCCGCCTCACCGAACTGCTCGCGGCGGACGGCCCCGGAGCGGGGGGGGGGGGGGGGGGGGGGGGGGGCGGGCAGGCCCCCCCCCCCCCCAACGGGGGGGGGGGGGGTAGCTGACGGGGGTCTCCCGCTCTTTTTTCCTGGTGCTGTCC
>NZ_JBVHYH010000126.1:0-11962 GCF_055569135.1 Kitasatospora sp. NPDC029367 | reverse complement strand
CCCGGCCGCCCCCCCGGGCCCCTCGGTGGGGGGGCCGCGGTCCCCCCCCCCCCCCCCCCCCCCCCCCGACGGACCGGCTGGGCGGGATTGCGGCCGCGTGCCGGTCAGTTGTCCAGGTCGTACGCCACCGTGACCGGGGCGTGGTCGGACCAGCGCTCGGCGTGGGTGTCGGCGCGTTCCACGCGGCCGTCGGTGGCGCGGGCGGCGAGGCCCGGGGTGGCGACCTGGAGGTCGATGCGCCAGCGGAACGACACCTTTTCGAAAAAGGTCTACCCGTTCGAGTGCAGCCTGTTCGAGGCTGTCTGCTGGCCTGGGCGGTAGGGGACCTCCCGTGAACATCATGACGGCTTCGGCGCCGGTTCGGGCAGTGGTGGGTTCGCGTGTCTCGGACACGCACGGGGACGAGGGCAAGGTCTCGCACCTGGTCCAGGCGGAGTCGGCGACCCGGCACGCGGTCTCGAAGGAGCGGGAGATCGTCGGGTCCTTCGAGGACCTGGACGTCTCGGCGGAGATCACGCCGTGGAAGCGTCCGGACCTGGGGCCGTGGCTCACTGATCGCCAGGGCGAGTGGGACGCGCTGGTGTGGGCGAAGGTCGACCGGGCGTTCCGCTCGGCCAAGGATTGCGCGGACGTGGCGCACTGGGCTGAGGAGAACCACAAGGTCCTGGTCTTCACCGACGACGGCATCACCCTGGACTACCGCAAGGGTCAGGAACGGTCGTTCGGGAACGAGCTGGCGAAGGTCTTCCTGATGCTGGCGTCGATCTTCGCGGAGATGGAACTCAAGCGGATCAAGGCCCGCGTCACGGCGGCGCACAAGCACCTGCGCAAGACCGACCGGTGGGCCGGCGGGCAGCCGCCGTACGGGTACCGGATCACCGACCGCCCAGGCGGCGGCCGGACGCTGGAGCCGGACCCGGTGACGTCCGAGGCGGTCCGGTACATGGGCAAGCTGCTCCTGGAGGGGCAGAGTCAATGGATGATCGCCACGGCGCTTGAGGCCGCCGGTTTCGACACCCCGGCGACGCACGCGTACAAGAACCAGGGCGACAGTTACACGAGCAAGCGCAAGACGCCGCCGTCGAACCACTGGAATCCCACCAGCGTGGGGAAGATCCTTCGCTCGCCAGCGACGATGGGCCTGAAGCTGACCGGCCGCTCCGTGAAGGCGCGCAAGATCGCCCGCGACGCCAAGGGCCTGCCGATCCGGATGGCCGAGCCCCTGTTCACGCAGGAGGAGTGGGCCGCGATCCAGGCGGCGATGGACGAGCGCTCGATCACGAAGGAACGCTCGAACGGCGCCTCGCCCTGGCTCGGGGTGCCGCACTGCGACCGCTGCGGCGACCGGTTCTACCGGCAGGTGAACCTCGCCAGGAACGGAAAGATCTACGAGTACTACCGGTGTGCGAAGACGGCTGGCAAGCCCGCCTGCAAGGGCCAGTCCGTCAAGGGCGAGCGCGTCACCGCCGCGATCACGGCCCTGGTGGAGCGTCTGGCCGGCCTGGCGATGACGGTGCGCAGGTTCATCCCCGGCGAGGACCACACCGAGCAGCTCAACCACGTCACCCAGGCCATGAAGGATCTCCGCGAGGAGAAGCGCCGGAACCTGTTCGACTACCCCGGCGGCGACGACGAGTACGCCGAAGCCCTCGAAGTCCTCGTCGACGAACGCCGCCGCCTCGCCGCCCTGCCACAACGTCCCTCCGCCTGGGTTGAGGTCGAGACCGGCCAGATCTTCGCCGACGCTTGGATCCAGGCCGACCAGGAAGGGCGCCGCCAGCTCCTCCTCGGCCTCAAGGCCCGCCTCTACATGACACCCACCGCCGAAGGCTGGTACCTACCCGTCGAACTCGAAGCACGCGTCGAGCAACTGGAATGCGCTGGAAGCTCGGCGTAGGTCAGGTACGCCAGGTCGAAGAGCCGGTCACGATCAAGCCCGGATCCGCCGAATCATCCAACCGAGGAACCTTGGGCTGGCAGGATGGCCGGACCGGTACGTCGGCGCCGGTGCTGGACGAGGAGCGTGTGTGGGACCGCATGTGATCAACGATCGCTTCATGCTGGTTGGAGAGAATGCGCGCAGCGGCGGTCTGTCGGAGGTACGCAAGGCCGTCGATACGGCAAGTAGCGACAGCGACGGGCAGTTCGCGGCGATCAAGTTACTTAAGCGGCGCGACGATGAAATCATCAAGGTCTTCTTGGAACGAGAGACCACTGCGCTCAAAGCTGTCGAGCACCCCCACATCGTCCGGATGCTGGAGTCGGGCTGGGACCCGGTTCTGGAGCGGTACTACATCGCCCTGGAGTGGGTGGAACGCAGTCTGAAGGACGACCTACAGGCTCGTCGGCCTGTCGGCTGGGACGCCTACTTCGAGAGGATCGGTAAGCCCCTGGCGAGCGCGCTGGCGCACGCGCACTCCCTGAACATCGAGCACCGTGACCTTAAGCCGGGAAATGTCCTTCTCACCGAGGCCGGAGTGCCCAAGCTTGCGGACTTCGGTATCGCCAAGATCCGTTCCAAGGTCGTCGTGACCGACGAGACCGTAGCCGAGTATCGCTCCAACCTGTATTCCCCGCCCGAACACGAGGACGCCGTGCCCTACGTGCGGGACGTCTTCGGCTACGGTGTCCTCGCCGTTCAGACGCTGTCCGGCAGCAAGGCCCGTGATTACCCGGACCTCAGGCATGTCCTGGATGAGCTCGACCTCGCCACCGAGATCCGCGAGATCCTCCACTCCTGCATCGACTTCGACCCGAGAAAGCGGCCGGCAAACGCTGCGGTACTCGAACAGCGCCTTCTTGAGGCCGAGTACATCTGCGCCGGTCGCCAGTCCCGTAGGAACAACTTCTTCTGGCTGAAGCTCACTCGCTCCGCGGCCGCGAACCTCACCGAGTCGCCCGGGGACTCGGAACCGGATTGGGCTCGAGCCAAGAATGTGGTCCTCGCCGACCTGTCCGGCGTCATGCACGTCGACTACGGCTACAACCCGCAAACTGACGAGGTAGACCAGAGCACCCTGCGTCTGCTTGGCAAGTCCTGGCTCCTGCGCTTGCGTTCCGACGATCAGTACCCCGAACGTTCCGTGATCGTCCAGGCTCTCACCAAGCCCGACGAGTGGATGAGCCGACAGCGCAAGCACGCCCTGGCGCTCTCACCGGTCCTCACTTGGACCTTCGATGATCCGGGTGAGGAACCCGCCTACCAGGGCCGAAACCTTCTGTTGGACCACCTCGACGATCACCTGGCCCGCCGTAGGGAGGAGCACCAGGACGAACAGGCGCGCAGCCTTGGAGACCTCTTCGAGGGGTGGCGCAGGCTCCTGGACGCCCGCGAGGAGGTCGCCGCCGGGGGACGCCAGGTCCTCGACTACGACCGGGTCACCGGAAGCGGCCGCACTCGGGTGTTCCATCTGACCAAGCCCGGTACCGCGCCTCCGGTCGGCGAAGAGTGGTCCATCGCTCCGTTCGCACAGGCCCGGCCGGTAGAGCGCGGCGAAGTCACGGTCCAGTCCGAGGAAACCGTAGCGATCCGCTTCACCCGCCCCACCGCCAGAGTGCCTGACCGCGGTGTGCTGTTGCCGTTTCTAGGCCCCAGCCAGCAAGCCCTGAACCGACAGAGGGACGCGCTGACCACCGTCATGGCCGGGCAGAGCACCAACCAACTTCTGCGTGACATCATCGACAACCCTGCCGACATCGCCTCCCAGCCACCCGCCGAGATCACTCACTGGTTCCGCGCGGACCTGGACAAGAGCAAACGTGATGTGGTCAAGCACGCACTCGGCTCCCAGGACCTTCTGCTCGTCGAAGGACCACCAGGAACGGGCAAGACGACCGTCATCGCCGAGATCGTCGAACAGACCCTTGAACGTGACCCCAACGCGCGCATCCTCATCGTCAGCCAGACCCACATCGCCATCGACAACGCACTGCGCCGCATCGAGGAAGCAGGTGTCCAGGGCTTGGTACGCCTCGGACGGCCCGACGACCCCAGAGTCGCTGGCAGCGCCCAGCACCTCCTGCTGGACCGGCAGGTCAAGAAGTGGACCCAGCAGGTAAGGGCCCGCGCAGAGTCCTACCTCGACGGCGTCGCCACCCGAAGCGGCCTGGAAGCGCGCCACCTCAAGGCTGCCCTCACCCTGGAGGAGCTTGCCTCGGTCGCCGCCGATTTGAACCACGTCACCCTCAAGCTAGAAGAGCTCAACAGCCGCCCCGCGCCCGAGCGCACCACCTCTGCTCGCGATCTCGGCGAAGAACTCGTCACTGTCCGAGCTCGTCGCGACCAGCTCCTCGACCAGCGGCGCGAGCTGTACACCGAGGCTCAACGAGGCATCGCAGGTGACCTCACTCTGCGCGAGAACCTAACCCCCGGCGAGGCCCGCGACGCCGTGGAGGCCCTTCTGGGGCCTACCGGAAGCGGCCGGGACCTGATGCGGCTGCTCCGGCTGCAAGGACAGTGGCTGCAGCGCATCAGCACCGACCAGGATCTGCTTGCTGAATTCCTGCGCACCCGGCAGATCGTCGGCGGAACCGCGATCGGCTTCCTGGGACACCCGGCGGCACGGGACCTGGAGTTCGACCTGTGCATCTTCGACGAGGCGTCCAAGGCCACCGCGACGGAGGCCCTCGTACCCCTCGCCCGGTCCCAGCGCTGGGTACTGGTCGGTGACACCCGTCAGCTGCCGCCCATCGACGAGGACCTCCTGCGCGACAAGAAGATCATGGCGGACTACCAGCTCATCCCCGAACTGGTGACCACCACCCTGTTCCAGTACCTGGCCACCCACACCGCCCATCCCGTCCAGCACCTGCTGCGTGAGCAGTACCGCATGACCCCCGCCATCGGGAACATGATCTCGACCTGTTTCTACGGCGGCAAGCTCCTGTCACCCAACCCCCATACGCTGCCCGGCTACGACCAGATCAACAAGCCCGTCTTGTGGCTCGACACCACCAAACTCCCCAGCCGCCGAGAGTCTGAGCGCACCAGCACCGAGACGAGCATCTCCAACCGCACCGAGGCCAAGCTCGCTGTCAAGCGCCTGGAGACAATCGACAAGGCCATTGACCGGCAGCTGATCAAAACCTCACCCGGCCGCAAGCTGGACGTCCTTGCCATTGCCCCCTACGGCCGGCAGATCGAAGAACTCAACCGGCAACTCGCGGAGGTCCGGCTCAAACACCTGGCGGTCGAGGTGCTGTCCGTCGATGCTGTGCAGGGCCGAGAGTGCGACCTGGCCATCTTCTCCGTCACCCGCAGCAATGACCGATCCGACTTCGGCTTCCTCGGCGAACCGTACTGGCGGCGCATCAACGTCGCGCTCTCCCGGGCCCGCTTCGGCCTCATCGTGGTGGGCGACGCGACCTTCTGCCGCAGCAAACGTGGTGCGCTGCGCGACGTCCTCGACTACATGTCCAGCCACCCGCAGGAGTGCGAGGTCCGCGATGCCTACCTTTAGCGAGAACAGCCTCCTGCACATCCGTTTCCACAACGACCGCCAAGGACTCGAGCTCGTCGCCATCGTCGACGCCGGCATCCCCGTTACCCTGGTCACTGCAGACATCCTCGCCCAGGACCGCAAACCGCTGCCCCTGCTACAAGAATTCGTTCTCCACCTCGTCGGCGAGAACGTAGAGACCGAGGACGCCATCGCCGGTATCCTCGGCCTGCCCCAGCGCATGGTCACCCACACCATCGCCGGACAGTTCTCTGACGATCTGCTCACCTATGCGCCACCCCAACTCGGAAGCGGTGCTGAGCCGGCCGTCCAGAGACTGCGCCTGACAGTCCGCGGCCAGCAGACCGCCCGCGACATGGCCGCCATCACTCCGGTACGTGTCAATCAGCCGCTCGTCTACGACCAGCTTCTTGGGAAGGCCAAGCCCTACGACCGCCACACGGTCGTTCCCCACCGTCAGGCCGAGGAAGAAGGTGTCCTCGTACTGCCCGCGCCCCGTGCCGGGCTGGTGGAGACCAGCGACATCCCGGTCCCCGACATCAATGCGCTCCTGCGCGAGCGCGGCACCACCAACCGCGAAGTTCTGCTGGTCCGCGGGATAAACCAGGCCAATGCCCGCCGCGTCATGCCGGCCAAACTTCTCGTCTACGCAGACCCCGAGCGCACTGACATACAACTTGGCGTCGTGGTAGACGGCGCGCTCAGCCATGCCCACGAGATCGCTCTGCTCAACCACGGCGGCGCCAAGGCTCTGGGCATCCAGGTCGAGCCCGCGCCGGAGCGCCCAACGCTAGCCCCGGACCTTGAGCGCGCCCGTATCGACCTGCCGCAGGCCACCCGCCAACGTACTGACCAGGCAGCAGTTCAACTTGGCCTCCAACAGCCGGACGACCAGAGCCAGACCGGACCCGCAATTCAGCGGGATCAGGTTCGTGCGATCAGCGTTTTTGAGCACCCCGACCTACTGGACGAAGCCCTCACTCAAGCCCGACAACGCATCCTGATCATCTCGCCCTGGATCAAGAGCGCTATCATCACCACCGATTTTCTCACCAAACTCGAGAACCGGCTCAAGCGCGGCACCACCGTCCACATCGCCTACGGCTACCAGGACAACGACACCAAGACCGACCCCGCAGCCGTCCGCAAGCTAGAGAATCTTGCCCACCGCTACCCCGGCAAGCTCACCGTCGCCCGCCTGAAATCCACTCACGCGAAGATCCTCATCTTCGACCACACTTGGATCGCCACCAGCTTCAATTGGCTTTCCTTCCGCGGGGACCCCGACCGTACCTATCGCATGGAAGAGGGCACCCTCGTCAGCAACAGACAAGCCGCCGACGACCAGTACCGCCGCTACATCGAGCTGATCGATCAGGAACGCCGGTAGCAGGAATGCCGTCACGTCGGAGCCTTCCTGCGGCCAGGTAATCGTTCTGCCGAGGGCGGCGTCACGGTGATCGACTACAGCCAGCCGAACATCGCCAAGGACATGTACGTCGGTCACCTGCGCTCCGCGATCATCGGGGACGCACTCGTGCGCGCCCTCGAGTTCACCGGCGAGAAGGTCATCCGGCGCAACCACCTCGGCGACTGGGGCACCCAGTTCGGCATGCTCATCCAGTACCTTATCGAGCACCCCGCCGAGCTCGACGAAGGCACCGAACCGGCCGAGTCCGGGCTGTCGATGTCCCGCCTCAACCGCCCGTACAAGGTGTCGCGCGCCCTGTTCGACAGCGATGCCGACTTCGCCGATCGCGCCCGTCGTCGCGTCGTCGAGCTGCAGGCCGGCCACGCCGAGACTGTCGCGTCCTGGCAGGGCATGGTCGACGAGTCGAAGGTCTACTTCGAAGCCGTCTACGCCCGCCTCGGCGTCCTCCTCGAAGACGCCGACGCCATTGGCGAGAGCTACTACAACCCGATGCTCGCCGACGTGTGCGCCGACCTCGAAGCCTCCGGCGTCGCCGTCCGCTCAGACGGCGCCCTGTGCGTCTTCTTCGACGACATCAAGGGCCCCAACGGCGAACCCACCCCGCTCATCGTCCAGAAGAGCGACGGCGGCTACGGCTACGCCACCACCGACCTCGCCGCCATCCGCGACCGCGTCGGCATGCTCGGCGCCAACCAACTCCTTTACGTCGTCGACAGCCGACAGGCTCTCCACTTCCAGATGGTCTTCGAAACCGCCTGCCGCGCCGGCTGGCTCCCCGCAGGCGTCCGCGCCCTGCACCTCGGCTTCGGCACTGTCCTCGGCAAGGACGGCAAGCCCTTCAAGACCCGCTCCGGCGAGACCGTCCGCCTCATGGACCTCCTCCACGAAGCCGTCGACCGGGCCCGCACCGTCGTCTCCAAGAAGAGCCCCCAGCTCGCCACCGAGGAACTCGAGGACCGGGCCAAGCAGGTCGGCATCGGCGCGGTCAAGTACGCCGACCTGTCGACCTCCCGCACCCGCGACTACATCCTCGACGCGGACCGCATGGTCTCCCTCAACGGCGACACCGGCACCTACTTCCAGTACGCCTACGCCCGCATCCAGTCCATCCTGCGCAAGGCCCCCGAAGGCGCGACCCCGACCGCCCACCAGGACCTCACCTTGGAGCCGGCCGAACGCGCCCTCGGACTCCTCCTCGACGAATTCGGCACCACCATCGACCTCGTCGCCGAGACCTTCGAACCCCACCGCCTCTGCGCCTACCTGCACAGCCTCGCGGCGGCCTACACCACGTTCTACGAGCACTGCCCCGTCCTCAAGGCCCCCAGCCGCGAGGTGATGGAGACCCGGCTGCTGCTCTGCCGGCTCACTGGCCAGACCCTACGTCAGGGCATGGACCTGATTGGTATATCGGAACCCCCGAACGCCTGTAGATCTCACGGACCTTCGGGGCGGGCAGGTGCTATCTGTCCGCTCCGAAGGCGTTTCGTGATGTGCGTGGTTGCCGCGTGGGGGAGCCCCTGCCGAGTAGCGGCAACGCTCCGGTGTCCGGCACCAGCAGGCCGGCTACAGGACGAATGCTGAGCGGTCCTCCTTCTCGGACGGGTCCAGTCCGCGGTGGGGGTGGTAGGCGCCTTGCCAGAGCAGGAGGTCGGCGATCACCGGTTCGGCGAGTCCGGCGTCGAGTGCGGCCTTGGCCTCGTGGCGGGGGATCGAGGCGGTGTGTGGTTGCAGGCGGCGCAGGGGCTCGGGGCCGCAGGGGTAGGTCGAGCGCAGGGCGGCGATGTCGGCCTCGATGGCGTCCCTGTCGGCCTCGTGCCGGATGACGACGACAGGGCGGTTGAGCTCGTTGTCGATCATCCGGAAGGCTTCGTCGACTGCGGGGAATTCCATCCGCGCCCGCAGGTCGTCGACTTTGGCGCCCATGGCGGTGGGGCTGCTGCCGTGGAGGCTGTAGCGGAGCTGGTAGTAGCGGCTGAGGGCGTCGAGGTCGTCGGGTGGCGCGAGGTCCGGGCCGATGTGCGCGGCGGTGGCCTTGAGTGCCGCTTCGTACATGTTGTCGCGGGGCTGGCCGGCGTCGTGGATCTGGAAGACGACGACGGTGCCCTCGGGCAGGCGGCCGTCGCGGTTGCAGCGTCCGGCGACCTGCTGGAGGGACTCGGCGGGGGCCCAGGCCCGGAAGACCCGGGGGAAGTCTAGGTCGACGCCGGCCTCGATGAGCTGTGTCGACACCACGTGGACGTCGTCGCCGGCAGCGAGCATCCCGCGGATCTGCTCGATGGTGGTTCGGCGGTGGTCTGCTGTCATCCGTGTCGACAGGTGCAGGACCGGGCCCGGAGATTGGTCTTCCACGAGGTGGTGGAGGTGGGCTGCGTCCTTGGTGGTGTTCACGACTGTCAGGGTTTGGTGGCCGCTGTGGCAGGCGATCTCTTCGGCCATCGACTCCCAGGTGATGGTTGGGCCGCTGCGCCAGTGGTATGTGACGCGCCGTAGCGCGGTGAAGAGGTAGGCGGGGTCGTCGATGATCTGGCGGCGGGGCAGGTCGTTGAGTTGGGCGAGGGACCAGAAGTCCGGCTGGGTCGCGGAGACGAGGACGACGGTGACGCCGAACCACTCGACCAGCCCGCGCAGTCCGCTGAGGATCGGGACCAGGAGGTGGTCCGGGAGGGCCTGGACCTCGTCGAGGATGATGACCGAGTTCGCCAGGCGGTGGAGTTTGCGCATGGCGGCGGGCTTGTGGGAGAAGAGCGATTCGAAGAGCTGGACGGTGGTGGTGACGATGAAGGGGGCGTCCCAGTTCTCGGCAGCCGTTCGTTGCCGGCGGGCGTTGTGGTCGTCGAGGTCCACGGAACTGTGGTGTTCCAGAACGGTCGGGGGGAGTGCGGTGTCGTCCGGGTCGAGCAGGTCCCGGTAGATCTGGGCGTTCTGCTGGGTGATGCTCACGTAGGGCACGGCGACCACGACTCGGCGCAGGCCGTGGGCGGCGGCGTGGTGGAGGGCGAACCCTGCGGAGGCGAGGGTTTTCCCGCCGCCGGTCGGCACATGGAGCACGTACATGCCGGGCTCGTTGGCGGCGGACGCCAGCGTTTGCTCGTAGATGCTGCTGCGAATGGCGTCGACCGGCGACGGCGGGCGCGCTGCGAGGGCTCGTCGGCGGCGCTGCTCGAACACGCTGGCCAGAGCGGCCATGTCGCATTCGTGTCGGAGGGAAACAGGTGAGTCGGCGAAGTGTGCGCTGGTGTCGAGGAAATCGGCGTCCACCACGCAGCTAAACAGCATTCGTAGCAGAAGGTCCCGCGCGAGTGGCCCGTCCGGGATCGGTGGGCCCGTGAGCCACTGCGGCAGTGGCACCCGTACGGGAGGAGTGATCTCCGGAACGATCGCGGTGACGCGGGCGATCGCCTCGTCGATCAGTGACTTGTCCTCATGATTTCCGGCCCTCACGGCGTCGATGAGCGTCTGCAGTTTCTGGTATCCGGGAAGGCCGCCGTGGTGACCCTGCACGACGGCGGCGAACGGTCGCCCGGCGTGCGACGCCGCCAGCCAGGCGCCGGCCTCCTTGTGAGGAACGCCGACTCTTCGGGCGCCGGCTTCGGCGGCCTGCAAGCCGTGTTGCCAGGAGCAGGAGCCTTTGCCGACGTCATGCACGAGAGCGAGGTACTCGGCCAGCTCGCCGGTACCGAAGGCGGCGCCGAACTGCCGTGCCAGAGCTGCCGATCCGCGCAGGTGCTCCTCCAGGGTGTGGCGTCGGCCTGATAGGTTCCGGCTGTGCGCCCACAGGGGTGCCACACTGCTGCTTGAGTCCTTCATACCGATCAGATTTCCCATGGCCGGACCTTACTGCCGTTGACCGACAGGCGGTGGGCGTGGTTCGGAACCCGAAGTGTGCACGCGACACATGGGTCGCACCGAAGCAAAGTGTCCGATTCGGGCGCATCTGGACCTTCGGAAGGCTCTGCCGTCCTGGATCGGGTCTCAAGTTTTCGCTGGTCCGCCAGCGTGGCGGTCGCCCTTCGGGACGACCGAGGATCGCAACTACCGATCCGAGGAGCAGCGCCTGCAGGGCCTCGCCGTGGCGGTCGCCCTTCGGGACGACCGAGGATCGCAACGATCAACCTCTCCCTGGCTGGCCCTCTTTCGTCACGGTGGCGGTCGCCCTTCGGGACGACCGAGGATCGCAACTTCCTCGCCTTCGAGGCCGGGGCGGCGGCCGGAACCGTGGCGGTCGCCCTTCGGGACGACCGAGGATCGCAACCGCTGCATCGCCACCGTGAACGGCCGCCAGTTCACCGTGGCGGTCGCCCTTCGGGACGACCGAGGATCGCAACGTCCCCCTTCTTCTTCTCCGCGGCGGTGCGCTTGGGGTGGCGGTCGCCCTTCGGGACGACCGAGGATCGCAACGCGCTGCCGGCCCGCGTGCTGGAGCTGTGGGCCCCGTGGCGGTCGCCCTTCGGGACGACCGAGGATCGCAACGCCGTCTGTGCCGCCGTCGGCACGGCCGGTGCCGTCGTGGCGGTCGCCCTTCGGGACGACCGAGGATCGCAACCTGGCAGCCCTGTGGGACCAGGCCGACCTCGCCCCCGTGGCGGTCGCCCTTCGGGACGACCGAGGATCGCAACCTCACCGGCCGTGAGCTCGACGGCGTCCAGCGCAGGTGGCGGTCGCCCTTCGGGACGACCGAGGATCGCAACGATCACCTCGCGCTGCCACGCCTGGGACTGCGGGTGGCGGTCGCCCTTCGGGACGACCGAGGATCGCAACGACGACACCTTGATCAACCGCCTCGCCGCAGTGACCGTGGCGGTCGCCCTTCGGGACGACCGAGGATCGCAACTCGTCGGCGGATTCGCGGGCAGTGGGAAGACCGAAGTGGCGGTCGCCCTTCGGGACGACCGAGGATCGCAACCAGGTGCCCATGATCTGCTGGCGTCGGGGGGCGACGTGTGGCGGTCGCCCCGGTCCTCGGTCGTGCCCAAGGGAGAACACCCCCCCGCGCGAAAACAGGGTGCAAAACGGGGCCTTTTTACCGGAGGACGGCGGCAGGGGCACCTCGTGGATGGCGAAGACAACA
>NZ_JBVHYH010000125.1:0-12309 GCF_055569135.1 Kitasatospora sp. NPDC029367 | reverse complement strand
CCCCCCCCCCCCCCCCCCCCCCCCCCCCCCCCCCCCCCCCCCCCCCCCCCCCCCCCCCCCCCCCCCCCCCCCCCCCCCCCCCCCCCCCCCCCGCCACCGCCCGTCCGGGTCACAATCACCCCGTGAACCCGACCACCGTCCTCAGCGAGTTCCTCCGCACCCGCCGCGCCCGGCTCCGCCCCGAGGACGTCGACCTGCCCGACTACGGCGGCCTGCGACGGGTCGCCGGCCTGCGCCGTGAGGAACTCGCCCACCTGGCCGGCGTCAGCGTCGACTACTACACCCGCCTCGAACAGGGCCGCGTCGGCAACCCCTCCACCACCGTCCTCGACGCCGTCGCCCGGGCCCTGCGCCTCGCCCCCGACGAGACCGGCCACCTCCACCGCCTCGCCCGCCCCGCCGACCGCACCCACCGCGGCCGCCCCGCCCGCCAGCAGCCGCAGCCCTCCCTGCTGCGCCTCCTCGACCGCCTCGACCACACCCCCGCCGTGGTCATGGGCCACCGGATGGACATCCTGGCCTGGAACCGGGCCGCCACCGCCCTCTTCGGCGACTACGGGGCCCTCCCGCCCGAGCACCGCAACATCGCCCGGATCACCTTCCTCGACCCGGCCTCCCGCGACCTCTACGCCGACTGGACCACCTGCGCCCGGGAGAACACCGCCTTCCTCCACCTCGAGGCCGGCCGCCGCCCCGACGACCCCCGGCTCGCCGAACTCATCGGCCAACTCTGCCTCGGCAGCCCCGAGTTCCACCGGATGTGGGCGGACCACCCGGTCGCCGACAAGACCTCCGGCCGCAAGCGCTTCCACCACCCCGTCGTCGGCCCCCTGGAACTGGCCTACGAGACCCTCCGCCCCGCCGACGACCCCGACCAGGCCCTCATCACCTACACCGCCGACCCGGGCACCCCCTCCGACGACGCCCTCCGCCTGCTGCTCTCCTGGGAGGTCACCCGTTGACGGTGCTGGATCGCCTCCTCGCCGGTCTCCCCGAGGCGTTCTCGACCGCCCCACGGCCGAGCCGCATCGACGGCTGCCCCTGCTGCGCCTCCCGGGCCGGGCTGGACCGCCTCCTGCGCACGCCCCGCGAGCAGCTGACGTCCGAGGAGCTGGGTCGCTACGCGGCCTCCGTGCTGAACACCGTCGGCGCGCCCGCCGACCTGCGCTACTTCCTGCCGCGCATCCTCCAGCTCGTCCTGACCGGCGAACTCGCCTGGCCCGAGCTGCCGTTGGTCGGCCGCAAGCTGGCGCAGGCCGGCTGGCAGGACTGGCCGGAGGCGCCGTACCTGCGCCGGCTCCTCGACGCCCTGTGGCTCGACGTCCTGCACGACGCCGGGCAGTGGTGGGACGCCGACGCCGTGCTCTGCGCCCTGGGGGCCGCCGATCCGGACGGGACCGGCGGCCGGCTAGCAGAATGGGCCCGGTTCGCGAACCCCGTGGCCGTGGAGCGCCTGTACGAGTTCGCCCTCGGCGGTGAGCTCGAACCGCGGGACGCCTTTTGGGACGAACGGGGCGCCGCGTACCGGACCTTCGCGGCCTGGCTGCGTGGGCCCGAGCTCCAACTGGCCGTCGAGGCGGCCTTCCTGCGGACCGATGACCCCACCCAACTCGATCAACTCATCACCGTCCATGACATCCTGGCGGCATGACCCACGACATGGTGCCGCCACTGCTCGCAGTAGCACTGCTCCTGCTCGTCATCAAACTGGCCCGCGGGCGGCGAAACGGCAAGCCCTTGCCGCTGATTCCGCAGTCGCTCCCGGCGCTGGCGACGGCGCTGGCGGTCGCCGCCCTGGTGGTGGCCTCCGGACTGGCGGGCGGTCAGCCGTGGGACGCGTCGGTGATCCCGGCGGTCGCACTCGGCGGGCTGGTGGGCTCGTTCGTGGACCTCCGCCACCGCTGAGCGCGGGCCCGCCGGGCCCCCGCGCGCCCGGCCCCCGAGCGCGCGGCCCCCGGCGGCCGGGCCGTCACTCGAAGCGCGCGGTGTCGCCGGCCCCCCGGCGGGTGATCTCGGCCTCGCCGCTGGAGTAGTCGATGACCGTGGTCGGCTCGGTGCCGCAGTCGCCGGAGTCCACCACGGCGTCCAGCACGTGGTCGAGGCGTTCCTTGATCTCCCAGCCCTGGGTCATCGGCTCGTCCTCGCCGGGGAGGATCAGGGTGCTGGAGAGGAGGGGCTCGCCGAGTTCGGCGAGCAGCGCCCGGGTGACGGCGTGGTCGGGGATCCGGACCCCGACGGTCTTCTTCTTGGGGTGCATGAGCCGGCGCGGCACCTCCTTGGTGGCGGGGAGGATGAAGGTGTAGCTGCCCGGCGTCGCGGCCTTGACGGCCCGGAAGACGTTGTTGTCGAGCTGGACGAACTGCCCCAGCTGGGCGAAGTCCTCGCACATCAGGGTGAAGTGGTGGCGCTCGTCGAGGCGCCGGATGGACCGGATCCGCTCGAGCCCGTCGCGGTTGTCCAGGCGGCAGCCGAGCGCGAAGCAGGAGTCGGTCGGGTACGCGATGAGGGCCCCGGAGCGGAGGCTGTCGGCCACGGTGCTGATGGTGCGCGGCTGGGGGGACTCGGGGTGCACGTCGAAGTACTTGGCCATTGGCCGACCTTACGGGATCCCGCCCGTTGATCGCCGCAACCGCGACGAACCGCGTCACCCGCCAACTGTCGGCCACCGTCGGCGGACTGCCGACGGACTGCTGGCGGAGCGCCGGGCCGCGGCGTACGGTCGGTCACCATGGGCGCGGACCAGGCGAGGGTGAACCGGATCTTCCTGCCTGGCACGTACGCCGAGGGCGTGCCGTACGGGCTGTTCCGCGAGCTGCGCGCGGCGGCGCCGGTCTGCTGGGTGGAGGAGCCGGCGGTGGGGGACTGGCCGCCCGGGGCGGGCTACTGGGCGGTGCTGCGGCACGCGGACGTGAAGCACGTGCTGCGCAGCCCGGAGCTGTTCTCCTCGCACCTCGGCGCGACCCAGATCCGCGACCCGGACACCCCCGCCGACCTGGCCTTCGTCCGCACCATGATGCTCAACCAGGACCCGCCGGACCACGCCCGGCTGCGCCGGATCGTCGCTGCCGCGTTCACCCCGCGCGCGCTGGCCGAGCTGGCGGCGGCGGTGGACGGCCGGGCGCGCGAGCTGGTGGAGGCCGTCCGGCCCGCCGGGGCGGCCGACTTCACGGCGATGGCGGCGGACCTGCCGGTGTGGACGCTGGCCCGGGTGATGGGCGTGCCGGAGCAGGACCGCGGCCTGCTGCTCGACTGGGCGAACCGGGTGATCGGCTACCAGGACGCCGACTACGCCCACGCGAGCACGGTCGACCCGGCCGCGCTGACCGACCTCGGCCGGGCCGCCCTCGCCCACCGCCCGACGGCCCGGACCACCCCGGACGGCTGTCCGGTCAACCCGCGTTCGCGGGCCGCGCTGGCCGACATGTTCGCCTACGCGCACGCCCTGGCCCGCCGGCCCGGCCCGGACGGCGTGCTGGCCCGGATGCTCGGGGCGGGGCTGACGGCCGAGGAGTTCGAGACGATGTTCTTCCTCTTCGCCGTCGCCGGGAACGAGACCGTGCGCAACGGCCTGCCGGGCGGCCTGCTGACCCTGCTCGGGCATCCGGACCAGTACCGACTCCTGTGCGAGCGGCCGGAGTTGATCCCGTCCGCGGTGGAGGAGATGCTGCGCTGCTGGCCGCCCGTGGTGCACTTCCGCCGCACCGCGACCCGGGACACCCGGATCGCCGGGCAGCCGGTCTGCCGGGGCGACAAGGTGGTGGTGTACCACGCCTCGGCGAACCGGGACGCGGCCGTGTTCCCGGAGCCGGACCGCTTCGACGTCTCGCGCACCCCGAACGACCATGTGAGCTTCGGGTACGGCCCGCACTTCTGCGTCGGCGCCCAGCTCGCCCGGCTGCAGCTGCGGTCGGTGCTGCGCCACCTGCTCGACCGCCTGCCGGGGCTGGAGCTGGACCCGGAGCGGCCGCCGCGGCGCCTGGTGTCCAACTTCCAGAACGGGCTCAAGAGCCTGCCGGTGCGCTGGACGGTCCCGGGGTGACGCGTGCGCCCGGCCACCCCGGTCCCGGAGGCTCAGCCCGCGCAGCCCGGGCAGAGGCCCCGGTAGGTGACCTCGGCGCCCGAGACGGCGAAGCCGAACCGCTGCTCCGCCGGGAGGTCGGCGAGCGGGTCGCCGAGGGGGTGGACGTCGCGGATGGCCCCGCAGCCGGTGCAGACCAGGTGCTGGTGCGGGTGGTGGGCGTTGGGGTCGTAGCGCTTGGCGCGCCCGTCCGTGGACACCTCGATGACCTCACCGAGGGTGACCAGCTCGCCGAGGGTGTTGTAGACCGTCGCGCGGGAGATCTCCGGGAGGCGCTCGGCCGCGCGGGCGTGCACCTCGTCGGCGGTCAGGTGTACGTGCTCGCCGTCCAGGACCTCGGCCACGACACGCCGCTGGGAGGTGAGGCGCCAGCCGCGCTCGCGCAGCCGCTCCAGCAGGTCACTCATCACGGTTCACCTATTCGGGTCATGGGGGAAGACCGGAGTTTACCAACCCGCAGCCAGGCTGCTCCGGTTCCCGATCGGGTACGGGCTTGGTGCCTTTCTTGACTTGGATTCCGTCCATCGTAGGATCGGCTCCGGCGCTAGCCTGGGTAGCAGCAGTGCACATCCTGCACACGCGACCAGCGCAGCCGCAGCAGGAGCAGGCAGTAGCAGTAGGTGCCGTAGGTAGCAGATAGACACCGTGATCCGCCTTGTACGGAAGGATTCCCATGTCTGAGAACCACGATGCAACCGTTGTAGAGGCGAGCGCGGGCGGCTGCCCGGTCGATCACGGGCGCGCGCTCCACCCGACCCAGGGCGGCGGGAACCGCCAGTGGTGGCCGGAGCGGCTGAACCTCAAGATCCTCGCCAAGAACCCCGCCGTCGCCAACCCGCTCGGCGCGGACTTCGACTACGCCGCGGCGTTCAGCGCCCTGGACCTCGCGGCCGTCAAGCGGGACATCCAGGAGGTGCTCACCACCTCGCAGCCCTGGTGGCCGGCCGACTTCGGCCACTACGGCCCGTTCATGATCCGGATGGCCTGGCACAGCGCCGGCACCTACCGGATCAGTGACGGTCGTGGCGGCGCCGGCGGCGGCCAGCAGCGCTTCGCCCCGCTGAACAGCTGGCCGGACAACGCCAGCCTGGACAAGGCCCGCCGGCTGCTCTGGCCGGTGAAGAAGAAGTACGGGCGCAGCCTGTCCTGGGCCGACCTGATCGTCCTGACCGGCAACGTCGCGCTGGAGGGCATGGGCTTCGAGACCTTCGGCTTCGGCGGCGGCCGGGTCGACGAGTGGGAGCCCGACGAGGACGTCTACTGGGGCCCCGAGACCACCTGGCTCGGCGACGAGCGCTACACCGGCGACCGCGAGCTGGAGAGCCCGCTGGCCGCCGTCCAGATGGGCCTGATCTACGTCAACCCCGAGGGCCCCAACGGCAACCCGGACCCGATCGCCGCCGCCCGCGACATCCGCGAGACCTTCTACCGGATGGCGATGAACGACGAGGAGACCGTCGCGCTGATCGCCGGCGGCCACACCTTCGGCAAGACCCACGGCGCCGGCCCGGCGGACAACGTCGGCCCGGACCCGGAGGCCGCGCCGATGGAGCAGCAGGGCCTCGGCTGGAAGAGCCGCTACGGCACCGGCGTCGGCGGCGACGCCATCACCAGCGGCCTCGAGGGCACCTGGACGGCCACCCCGATCACCTGGGACAACAGCTTCTTCGAGACGCTGTTCGGCTACGAGTGGGAGCTCACCAAGAGCCCGGCCGGCGCCCACCAGTGGAAGCCGAAGGACGGCGCCGGCGAGGGCACCGTGCCGGACGCCCACGACCCGGCCAAGCGGCACACCCCGATCATGCTCACCACCGACCTGTCGCTGCGCTTCGACCCGGTGTACGAGCCGATCTCCCGCCGCTTCCTGGAGAACCCGGCGGAGTTCGCCGACGCCTTCGCCCGCGCCTGGTACAAGCTGACCCACCGCGACATGGGCCCGGTCGTGCGCTACCTCGGCCCGGAGGTCCCGAGCGAGCACCTGCTCTGGCAGGACCCGCTGCCGGCCGTCTCGTACCAGCAGATCGGTGCCGCGGACGTCGCCGACCTCAAGCGGCGGATCGCCGAGACCGGCCTGTCGGTCTCCGAGCTGGTCTCCACCGCCTGGGCCGCGGCCTCCTCCTTCCGCAGCAGCGACAAGCGCGGCGGGGCCAACGGCGGCCGGATCCGGCTGCAGCCGCAGGCCGGCTGGGAGGTCAACGAGCCGGACCGGCTGGCCGGTGTGCTGCGGGCGCTGGAGGGCGTGCAGCGGGACTTCAACGCGCAGGCCGGCGACAAGCAGGTCTCGCTGGCGGACCTGGTGGTGCTGGCCGGCGGCGTCGGCGTCGAGCAGGCGGCCAAGGCGGCCGGGCTGGCCGTCGAGGTGCCGTTCGCGGCCGGCCGGGTGGACGCCCCGCAGGAGCTCACCGACGTCGAGTCCTTCGCCGCGCTGGAGCCCAAGGCGGACGGCTTCCGCAACTGGGTCGGCAAGGGCAACCGGCTGCCGGCCGAGTACCTGCTGCTCGACAAGGCGAACCTGCTGGGCCTGAGCGCGCCCGAACTGACCGTGCTGGTCGGCGGTCTGCGCGTGCTGGGCGCCAACCACCAGCAGTCCGCGCACGGCGTGCTGACCGAGACCCCGGGCGTGCTGACGAACGACTTCTTCGTCAACCTGCTGGACCTGGGCACCAGTTGGTCCGCCACCTCGGAGGATGCCCACACCTTCGAGGGCCGGGACGCCTCCGGTGCGGTCAAGTGGACCGGCACCCGCGCCGACCTGGTGTTCGGCTCGAACTCCGAACTGCGGGCCGTCGCCGAGGTGTACGCGGCCGACGACGCCAAGGAGAAGTTCGTGGCGGACTTCGTCGCGGCCTGGGTCAAGGTCATGAACGCGGACCGCTTCGACCTGGTGTGACGCGGTAGTCCAAGGCGGCGGGAGCCCGGGGGTTCGACGAACCCCCGGGCTCCCGCGCGTGGTTACGGCGCCCCGGACTCCGCTCCGCCGCTCCCGGCTGCCATCCGCCGTTGCGGTGCCCCGGACTCCGCTCCGCCGTTACGGCGCTCCCGGTGCGCCCACGCTGACCAGCCCGGTCTCGTACGCCGCGACCACCACCTGGGCCCGGTCCCGCAGCCCCAACTTGCCCAGGATCCGGGCCACATGGGTCTTCACCGTCGCCTCGGAGAGCTGCAGCCGGCCGGCCAGCTCGGCGTTGCTGAGGCCGCGGGCCAGCAGCCCCATCACCTCCAGCTCGCGCGGGGTGAGGGTGGCCAGCTCGCGGTGCGGGGCGGCCGCCTCGGGCGCGGCCGGGCGGGCGAAGCGCTCGACCAGCCGCCGGGTGATCGCCGGGGCGAGCAGGGCGTCCCCGGTGCGGACCAGCCGGACGGCGGCGGCCAGGTGCTCCGGGGTGACGTCCTTGAGCAGGAAGCCGCTGGCCCCGGCGGCCATCGCGGCGTAGACGTAGTGGTCCAGGTCGAAGGTGGTCAGCATGATGATCCGGGGCGCGTCGGCGGCGCGGTCCGCGAGGATCCGCCGGGTGGCCTCCAGTCCGTCCAGGCCGGGCATCCGGATGTCCATCAGCACCACGTCCGGCCGGGTGCGCCGGACGGCGGCGACGGCCTGCTCGCCGTCCTCGGCCTCGGCGACCACCTCGATCCCCTCGGACTCCAGGATCAGCCGGAAGCCGATCCGGACCAGGGCCTGGTCGTCGGCGACCACCACGCGGATCGGCTGCTGCTCCACGACGTCTGTCAACTCTCAACTCTCCAGCGGTATTGAGGCCTTGACGCGGTAGCCGCCGCGCGGCCGGGGGCCGGTGTGCAGGGTGCCGCCGTGGACGGCGAGGCGTTCGCGCAGGCCGAGCAGGCCGCGCCCGTTGCCGGTGGCGGCGGCACCGGTGGGGCGGCCGCCGGTGTCGGTGACCTCCACCGTGAGGTGGTCGGCGGCGTAGTCGACGGTCACCGCGGCGTCGGCGCCGCCCGCGTGCTTGACGGTGTTGGTGAGCGCCTCCTGGACGACCCGGTAGGCGGCCAGCTCGACCCCGGGCGGGACGGGCCGGCGCTCCCCGCGCACCGTCAGCTCCACCGGCAGGCCGGCCCGGCGCACGCCCTCCACCAGGGAGTCGAGCCGGCCGAGGCCGGGCTGCGGGCTGAGATCGGCGGTGGCCGCGGGATCGCCGCCGGTCTCCGAGTCGATGGTCAACAGGCCCATCACCTGGCGCAGTTCGGTCATCGCCGCGCGCCCGCCGGCCTCCACCGCGGCCATCGCCTCGCGGGCCCGGTCCGGAGCGGTGTCCAGGATCTTGCGGGCGGCCCCGGCCTGGATCGTCATCATGCTCACGTTGTGGGTCACCACGTCGTGCAACTCCCGGGCGATGCGCGCCCGTTCCAGCTCCACCGCGCGGTCCAGCGCGGCCAGTTGCTCGCGCTCCAGGGCGGACAGCCGCTCCCGGCCCTCCGCCACCCGGCGCCGCCACATCCGCCGTTCGTAGGCCACCGCGAGCACCGGCACCAGGACGAGCACGGCGATCACCGAGTTCGGGAACCTCGGCAGCTTGGCGTCGTCGAAGAGCGCCACGAGCACGGCGGCGGCGGCCGCCAGGCCGAGCAGCACGGCCCTCGGGCGGCGCCCGTACGCGGCCGCGCTGTAGGCGGCGACGATCACCACCACGCCCGCCCAGAACGCGATGTCCTCGTGCTGCGACCGCACCAGCAGCGCGGCCGGCAGCACCGTCCACAGCACCGTCAGCGGGTGGCGCCGGCGCAGCACCAGCGGCAGCGGGACGAAGGGGACCAGCAGCAGCAACCCGGTCCAGGGCGATCCGTGCCAGTTTGGGCCGTCCTGGCTGTGCGCGCGGGCCGCGACCGTGGCGTAGCGGGCGCAGACGGAGACGAGGAGCAGGGCCAGGGCCAGGTCGAAGGCCTGGCCGCGCCGGGTGGGCCGGGGCGGGGGCGGCGCGTCGTCGGCGCCGCCGTCCAGCAGCCGTCGCACGGTGGGGTGGTTGATCACCGGGTCATTGTGGCGGTCGGCCGCCGCCGGGGACAGCCCGGCGAATGGCGGCAGCCGCTGCACCTGGCGACTACCTCGCAAGGATGACACCGGCGGCCGTACGTCCGGCGCGGTACGGAAGTTGCGGCGGGCGGCGGACGCGGCGGGCGGCGGACGCGGCGGCACGCCCGCGCTGCGGGAGGAGTGAGGCCCCGGGCGGGCCAGGGGATCAGGACCCCTCGTCCGCCCGGCCCTGCTCGGCCTTCCGCTCCGCCGCCCGGACCTGCTCGGTGAAGGCGTGCTCGTCGATCCGCTCGACGCCCGCCCCGTGCTTGGCGGCCAGCTCGTCCACCGGCCCGGGCGAGGCCTCCCGCACCTCCACGGCGACCAGCGCCCCGCCGTCCGGCACCCGGGGCGACAGCACGATCAGCGCGGCGCCGCCCTCCGACGCCGCGTGCTCCTCGGCCGCGTTGCCGAGCGCCGCGCCCGCCGCGAAGCCCAGCAGCACCCCCACGGGCCCGCCGAGCAGCCCCACCAGGCCGCCCAGCACCCCCGAGCCGACCGTGGCCACCCCGGCGCCCCGGGTGAAGGTGTCCTTGATCTCCAGCAGGCCGTCGGCACTGCGCTCCATCGCCGCCGCGTACCGCAGCCCCGGCAGGTGCTGCGCCTCCTCGAACGCGGGACGCCAGGCCCCGCCGTCGGGAAAGGTCAGCAGGACGACATTGTGCTGCTCGCTCATCGCACTCCGATCGGACTGGGCTCGGCTCGGTCCTCCATCGTGACCGCCGCCGCGCGACCCGGCCACAGGAACCGGCCCGCGGACCCGGCCACAGGAGGCGGCCCGCCGACCCGGCCCGATGGGGTGGTCATCCGATGAGCGGATCGCGCGCGGGTGGTCCGCCCGGGCCCGGCCCGAATCGAACATCGCGGACCTCCCCGGTGATCGACATCCACCAACTCGCCGTCGCCGACACGGAATCGCCCGGATCGGGTGAGAGCGGACGGGACACGCCGAGCGGGCCCGTCGGCCGCTGCCAGGATCGGGGTCCGCACCGAGAGCCAGCCCTTCGCAGAGTGCCCACCGGCACCGCTGCCGACCCACCGCGCCCACCCGGCGCCGAGGGCTGCCCGCGTGCGGGACCGCTGCGGCCGTCGGCCGCCGTACCTGGGAGGAACCCCGTGTCGAAACAGGTCGTGAAGCCCACGAAGCCCCCGGCCGAGAAGCGCCTGGCCGAGAAGTCCCCGGCCGGGGCCGAGCACGACGAGGAGCTGCGCCTGCGCTTCCCCGGCGACCGCCGCGCCGAGGCCGGCGCCTCGATGTCCACCGGCGCGATGCTGCGCCGCCTGCCCCACCTGGTCCGCCGGGCGCTGGCGCTGGCCTGGGCGGCGGACCGCACGTCCACCGTGCTGCTGCTGGTCTGCCAGGCGCTGGCCGGGGTGGCCGGGGCGCTCGCGCTGTACGCCACCACCGGCACCCTGGGCGCCCTGCTGGTCCCCGGGCCGGTGACCGACCACCTGCGCACCGCCACGCCCTCCCTGCTCCTGCTGACCGCCTCGGCCGGGCTGCGGGCCGTCCTGGGCATCGCGGTGGTGGGCCTGTCCGGCCGGGTGTCGCCGCGGATCACCCGGGAGGCGGAGCTGGCGCTGATCGCCGCCGGGTGCGCCGCCGAGCTGGAGGCGTACGACGAACCCGCCTACAACGAGCAGTGGGAGGCCGCCGACCGGGGCGCCTCCACCACGCCCGACCTGCTCTCCAACGCCCAGGACGTGATCGCCTCCACCGTCTCGCTGGCCGCTGCCGCGGGCGTGCTGGCGACGCTCCACCCCTGGCTGGTGCCGCTGCTGCTGCTCGGCTCGGTGCCGACCGCCGTCGCCGCCGTCCGTACCGCCCGGATCCACTACCTGGCCGCGGTGGTCACCAACGAGGACCGCGGCGCGCTGCGCGTCTACCGCTGGTTCCTGATCGACAAGACCCGCGCCGACCAGGTCCGTTCGGACCAGGTCACGCCGTTCCTGATGGCCAAGTACCGTCGCGCCGAGGCCAAGATCGTCGCCGCCACCGACCGGGCCACCCGGCAGGCGGCCAAGGTCTCGCTGCTGGCCGCGCTCGGCACCGGGGCCGGCAGCGCACTGATCTGGGGCACCCTGCTCTACCTGGTGGCCTCCGGCCGGATCGACCTGGCCGCCGCCGGCACCGCCACCTTCGCGCTGCGCACCGCCTCCTCCGGGCTGCAGGGCCTGGTCGGCAACGGCGCCCGGCTGTACCGGATGGGCCTCTACCTGGACGACTACTTCACCTTCCTGGACGAGGCCGGCGGCCACCGCATCGACCGCGGCGAACTGGTGCCGGGCGCACCGCAGTTGGTCGAGGTGACCGACCTGAGCCACGCCTACCCGGGCGAGCAGCAGGAGCCCGCCCTGCGCGGGGTCAGCCTGACCCTGCGGGCCGGCGAGGTGGTGGCCGTGATCGGGCAGAACGGCAGTGGCAAGTCGACCCTGCTCAAGCTGCTCTCCGGCCTCTACCTGCCGCAGTCCGGCCGGATCACCTGGGACGGCGTGCCGGTGGAGGAACTGGACGCGGACGGCATGTGGTCCCGGGTCGCCCGGGTGCCGCAGGAGTTCGCCCGCTGGCCGCTCGGCGCCGCCGAGAACGTCCACCTGGGCCACCTCACCGAGCGGTGGATGGCGGACGTGGTGGAGGCCGCCGCCAGGACCGGTTTCGACGAGACGGTCGCCCGGCTGCGCTCGGGCTGGCGCACCCTGCTCGCCCAGGGGTGGTGGGGCGGCGCCGAGCTGTCCGGCGGCGGCTGGCAGCGCGCGGCCGTCGCCCGGGCCCTGTACCGCACGGTGCGCAGCCCCGGACTGCTGATCCTGGACGAGCCCACCTCGGACCTCGACCCGCGTGCCGAGCACCGCATCCTGCACGCCCTGCGCGGCCTCGCCGAGGGCCGGATCACCCTGCTGGTGACCCACAACATCGCCAACGCGGCGGTCGCCGACCGGGTGATCGTGATGGACAAGGGCAGCATCGTCCAGACCGGCACCTGGGCCGAACTCGCCGCCCGCCCGGACGGGTTGTTCCGCGAGCTGCTGGACCTCCAGCGCGACCGCACCGTCCCCGCCCAGCGCTCGGCGGCGGACCGGGGGGGGGGGGGGGGGGGGGGGCGGAGGGGGGGGGAGAGGGGGGGGGGGGGGGGGGGGGTGCTGGGGGGGGGGGGGGGGGGGAACGGGCGGGGGGGGGGTAGTGGTGTCATGTGTTGAGTGGCCTTGC
>NZ_JBVHYH010000124.1:0-12898 GCF_055569135.1 Kitasatospora sp. NPDC029367 | reverse complement strand
GAACCCGGAAGCTAAGCCTCACAGCGCCGATGGTACTGCAGGGGGGACCCTGTGGGAGAGTAGGACGCCGCCGAACAATCATTCAGAAAAGCCCCTGATCCCTTCGGATCAGGGGCTTTTCGCATTTCCGTTGACGTATTGTCAGGGCATGGACGATCAGACAGCGGTCATTGCGAGCAACGTGCTCCGCCCCGAGGAGCGCGACGGCGCCCTGCGTGTTCTGGCGGAGGCCCAGGCGGTCGACGGCCGGGCCGCCGTCTCCGAGCAGGGCCGGCTGCGGTTGCGGAACGCCGAGACGCCCCGGTCGGGCGTCACCCACCTGATCCTCGACGAGACCGAGACCGAGACCGAGACCGAGACCGGCACCAGCACCGGCACCGGGAGCACGACCGTGGTCGGCTACGGCCAGGTCGAGGTGCCGGAGGCCGCGACCGCGAACCCGTCCGCCGAGCTGGTGGTCGACCCGGCCGCCCGCGGCCGCGGCCTGGCCCGCCCGCTGGTGGACGCCGTCCTGGAGCAGGCCCACCTGGCCGGCCGGGACGCGGTGGACTTCTGGGTGCACGGCGGTCACCCGGCGGCCCGGCACCTGGCCGAGGCCTACGGCGCCGAGCTGGTCCGGGAGCTCCGGCAGATGCGCCGCAGCGGTCCGCAGACCGAGGCCGTGGCCGTGCCCGAGGGCATCGAGCTCCGCACCTTCCGCCCGGGCGAGGACGACGCCGAGTGGCTGCGGCTGAACGCCCTGGCCTTCGCCCACCACCCGGAGCAGGGCTCCTGGACGGAGCAGGACCTGGCGGAGCGGATCGCCGAGCCCTGGTTCGACCCGGCGGGCTTCTTCCTCGCGACCCGGGACGGCGAGGTCGTCGGCTTCCACTGGACCAAGGTGCACCCGGCCACCGCCACCGAGCCGGAGCTCGGCGAGGTGTACGTGGTCGGGGTGGACCCGGCCGAGCAGGGCAGCGGCCTCGGCCGCGCACTGACCGCCGCCGGTCTGCGTCACCTGACCGGGTCAGGAGCCGGCGAGCGTGGACTGGAGACGGTCCTCCTCTACGTCGACGCCGACAACCCGGCCGCCGTCCGGGTCTACGAGCGACTGGGATTCACCGTCCACGAGGTGGACCTCATGTACCGCGCCCGGTACCAGGCGGTCCGGGCAGCCGACCGGTAGGCCGAGCCGGAGCCGTCGCGGGCGGGGGCGGGCAGGGGGCGGCGAGGCCCGCCGCCCCTTGCTCCGACCGACTCAGCTTTCCTCCTGGCCATGCGGTGTTTACCGTGGATTCAATTGCTGCCGCGAAGATCACAGGATGAAGTCCGTAGTGTCTCGCTCGTGCAGAGTCGACCGCCAATCCCCGGCCGGTCCTGTACGGACCGCGCCCGGTGGGTGGGCGCTGTCCCCGGGGGCGACCCGGGGCGAGGACGACGGCCCGCAGAGCCATTCGCGTCCGGACGCCGTCCTGCTGGAGGAGCTGGAACCCATGAGCATCCCCCGCCCCGTCCCTGCCCCGCTGGCGCCCACGGCGCGGATGTCCAGTGCGTTGGGCGTCCCGCCGGAGCTGCCGGCCACGGACGAGCAGGAGTTCGAAGCACTGCCGCAGGGCCGCTTCCTGGACCGTGAGCGGAGCTGGCTCGCGTTCAACGAACGCGTCCTGGAGCTGGCCGAGGACCCGGGGATCCCGCTGCTGGAGCGGGCGAAGTTCCTGGCGATCTTCGCGAGCAACCTGGACGAGTTCTTCATGGTCCGGGTCGCCGGCCTCAAGCGCCGGATCGCCACCGGCGTGGCCCAGCGCAGCGCGTCCGGCCTCCAGCCGCGCGAGGTGCTGGACCTGATCTGGACCCGCTCGCGCGAGCTGATGGCCCGTCACGCCGCCGCCTTCCAGCAGGAGGTGCTGCCGGACCTCGCCGCCGAGGGCATCGAGGTGGTCCGCTGGCCGGAGCTGGCCGAGAAGGAGCAGGCCCGGCTGCACACCCTGTTCCGGCAGCGGATCTTCCCGGTGCTGACCCCGCTGGCGGTCGACCCGGCGCACCCCTTCCCCTACATATCGGGGCTGTCGCTCAACCTCGCCGTGGTGGTCCGCAACCCGGTGTCCGGCCACAAGCACTTCGCCCGGGTGAAGGTGCCGCAGTCGCTGGCCCGGTTCCTCGAGGCCTCGCCCCAGCGGTACGTCCCGCTGGAGGACGTCATGGGCGCGCACCTGGAGGAGCTCTTCCCGGGGATGGAGGTGCTGGCCCACCACGCCTTCCGGGTCACTCGCAACGAGGACCTGGAGGTGGAGGAGGACGACACCGAGAACATCCTCAAGGCCCTGGAGAAGGAGCTGATGCGGCGGCGCTTCGGCCCGCCGGTCCGGCTGGAGGTCGAGGAGTCGATCGACCCCTACATCCTGGACCTGCTGGTGCGGGAGCTGAACATCACCGAGGCGGAGGTCTTCCCGCTGCCCGGTCCGCTGGACCTGACCGGCCTGTTCGGCATCGCCGAGCTGGACCGGCCGGAGCTCAAGTACCCGAAGTTCGTGGCCGGTACGGCCCGCGGGCTGACCGACGTCGAGTCCGCCTCGCAGCCGGACATCTTCGCCGCGATGCGCGAGCGCGACGTGCTGCTGCACCACCCGTACGACAGCTTCTCCACCTCGGTGCAGGCCTTCCTGGAGCAGGCCGCCGCCGACCCGGACGTGCTGGCGATCAAGCAGACCCTGTACCGCACCTCCGGCGACTCGCCGATCGTGGACGCGCTGATCGACGCCGCCGAGTCCGGCAAGCAGGTGCTGGTGCTGGTCGAGATCAAGGCGCGCTTCGACGAGCAGGCCAACATCAAGTGGGCGCGCAAGCTGGAGGAGGCCGGCTGTCACGTGGTCTACGGCCTGGTCGGGCTCAAGACCCACTGCAAGCTGTCGCTGGTGGTCCGCGAGGAGGGCGACACCCTGCGCCGCTACTCGCACGTCGGCACCGGCAACTACCACCCGAAGACCGCCCGGCTGTACGAGGACCTCGGCCTGCTCACCTCCGACCCGCAGGTCGGCGCGGACCTCTCGGACCTCTTCAACCGGCTGTCCGGCTACTCGCGCCGGGAGTCCTACCGCCGGTTGCTGACCGCCCCGCGCGGCCTGCGCGACGGGCTGGTCTCCCGGATCCACAACGAGATCGCCCACCACCGGGCCGGCCGGCCCGCGTACGTGAAGATCAAGGTCAACTCGATCGTCGACGAGGCCCTGATCGACGCGCTCTACCGGGCCTCGCAGGCCGGGGTGCCGGTGGACGTCTGGGTCCGCGGCATCTGCGCGGTCCGTCCGGGGGTGCCCGGGCTGAGCGAGAACATCCGGGTGCGCAGCATCCTGGGGCGCTTCCTGGAGCACTCCCGGATCTTCGTGTTCGGCAACAACGGCGATCCCGAAGTGTGGATCGGCAGCGCCGACATGATGCACCGCAACCTGGACCGCCGGATCGAGGCGCTGCTCAGGATCACCGATCCGGCGCACCGGGCCGAGCTGTCCGGGCTGATCGACCTCGGGGTGTCGGACGAGACCGAGTCCTGGCACCTGGGCCCGGACGGCGCCTGGGAACGCCGTTCGCAGGACGCCGAGGGCAAGCCGCTGCGGCACGTCCAGGACCTGCTCATCGACTCGCGCCAGCGCCGCCGGGCCGCCACCTCGCGCTGACGCGTCCACTGATGCGAGCCGCCGGAGCAGTCGGGGCCCCCGGGGCCCCGGGGGGAGCTGCTCCGGCGGTCGGCCACCAGCCCCGGGGAAGGGCCCCGGGGGAACGGGGATCTACCACGCCATGACCGAAGCGCCGATGACGGCCCAGGCGGCCTCCACAGCGACCGCCGGGGACATCCTTTCCCGCCAGCTCACCGCCCAGGCCGGCGCGTTCCTGCGCGCCCTGCCGCTCGCGGTGGGCGAGGTCGGCGCCAGACCGGGCTCGGCCGCGGCCGTTCCGGCGAGCGGCACCGCCGACCTGCTGCGGGCCGTGCGGCGGATCGGCGGGCTGCTGCACACCTTCGGGGCCGTGTTCGAGCAGTCCTGGGCACAGGAGTCGCGCACCGAACTGCGCTGGCTGCTCAACCTGTTGGCGCTGGAGCCCGGTTACGTCCGCCGCTCGGCCCGGCTGCTGGGCGCGGTGGACTCGCTGAGCGGCACCGACCCGGAGGGGACGGGCATGCTGGCCGGGCACGCGGGCGCCCCCAAGGCGCGGGCGCTGCTGGACCGCCAGCTGACCCTGGCCCGGACCAGGGCGCACTCCACGGTGCTCCAGGAGCTCCGCTCGGCCCGGCTGCACGCGCTGGCGGACCGGATGACCCTGCTGGTCGGCGAGGCGCCGCTGCTGGAGGCGGCCGGGGGCCGGGCCTCGGCGGTGCTGCGGCCGCAGGCGGCGGCCGCGTTCACCGCGCTGGCGGTGAGCGCCCAGCAGCTGCCGCTCCAGCGGGCCGCGACCCCGTACGGCGGGGACGGGCTGCGCCGGCTGGGCGCGGTGCCGGCGGCGCGCGGGGTGGCGGACGCGGACGCCGCGCTGGCGGCCGACGACGCGCCCTGGTCGCGGCTGCGGATCCTGGTGAAGCGGGCCCGGTACGCGCTGGAGGTGTGCGCCCGGCCGTCCCCCGAGCTGGACGAGCTGGACGCGGTGCTGGCCCGGCACCAGGAGGCCGCGGACGCCGCGATGACCGCCGCGACCGCGGCGCGCACCCCGCGGATCACCCCCGCGACCGCCTATGTGCTGGGTGTAGTGCATGCTGATCAACGACTGGAGGTCGAGGCGGCGCGGTACGCCTTCGGCCGCCGGTGGCCCGAGCTCCCGCCGTCCCCGGACGGCTGGCTGGAGCTCCCCCCTGCCGAGGGCTGGGGGCATTCCCCCGCACCACGGACGGCTTGAATTGCACGATCGCCTGAGCACCGGCCGGGCAGCGGACCCGGCGGTGAACCCGCCGGCGTCTCCCGCAGTGGGCCCTGCGGTGAACCCCGCGGTGGGCCCGGCGGCGGCCGCACCGGTCCGCGGCCCGGTGGTCCTGGCGGCGGGCGCGGTGCTCTGGCTGCCCGGCCGGCCGAAGCCCAGCGGCCGACTGGGGCGGCCGCGGATCGCTGTGATCCACCGTCCGAAGTACGACGACTGGAGCCTGCCGAAGGGCAAGCTCGACCCGGGCGAGGGCGTGGTCGAGGCGGCGCTGCGCGAGGTGCGGGAGGAGACCGGCTTCGACTGCCTGCTCGGCCCGGAGCTGCCCACCCAGCACTACCCGGCGCAGGGCCGCCCCAAGGAGGTCCGGTACTGGGCCGCGGTGCCGACCGCCGGGGCCTTCCGGCCGAACCGCGAGGTCGACCGCCTGGACTGGCTGCCGGCGGGCAAGGCCCGGGCGCGGCTGACCCATGACCGCGACCGGTTGCTGATCGACGCGCTGCTGGTGATCCTGGGGGCGAGGCCCGTACGGACGGGCGGGTCGGCGTCGGTGGAGGAGGGGCGGAAGTGATCTCCCCGCGCCCGTGCCGTGACGCAACCGTTACTACGTGACGTAGTTTCCTGTCATCCGTTCGAGGTTCACTTCCCGTTCACTTGCGACCGGCTGTCGTGTCACCTACCCGGCCTAACTTCGGGACTACCGGAGGGCCGAACGGGCCCCGGACCACAGCAAAACCCATGCTCAGCCGTACTCCTACGGCCTGCGCAGCGGGCAATGCCACAGAAAGGGACACCCCTGTGAAGCTCCAGCGGAACGGCCGCTCCAAGGCCCTCGCCATCGGTGCCATGGCGCTCGTCAGCTCGCTGTCGCTCGCCGCCTGCGGGTCGGACAACAACAACAACACGGCGTCCAGCGGTTCCAGCGGCTCCTCCGCGGCCGGTGCCGCGATCAACTGTGGCAAGGCCGGCACGCTCCTGGGCGCCGGTTCGACCGCGCAGGCCCCGGCGATCGACGTGTGGAAGACCAACTTCGGCGCCGCCTGCTCCGGCACCACGATCAACTACAGCGGCGGCGGCTCCGGTGCCGGCGTCCAGCAGTTCACCCAGGGCAAGGTCGCCTTCGCCGGCACCGACTTCGCCCTCAAGCCGGCCGATGTCGACGCCTCCAAGGCCGTCTGCACCGGCGGCAAGGCGATCGACCTGCCGATGGTGGCCGGTCTGGTCTCGCTGGTCTACAACATCGAGGGCGTCGACAACCTGGTCCTGGACGGCCCGACCGCCGCCAAGATCTTCGACTCGCAGATCACCAAGTGGAACGACCCGGCCATCGTCGCCCTGAACCCGAGCGCCAAGCTGCCGGACGCCGAGATCCAGAGCTTCCACCGCTCGGACGACTCCGGCACCACCTTCAACTTGACCTCCTACTTCGCCAAGACCGGTGGCGGCGCCTGGACCGCCGAGCCGAGCAAGGCGTGGAAGGGCAAGCTCGGCCAGTCCGCGAACGGCAGCGCCGGCGTCGCGGCCCAGATCAAGCAGGTCAAGAACTCGATCGGCTACGCCGAGCTGTCCTACGCCCAGACCAACAACCTCAAGAGCGCCCAGATCGCCACCGGTGCCGCCAAGCCGGTCGAGGCGACCGCCGCCAACGCCGCGCTCACCATCGCCTCGTCCACGGTCACGGGCACCGACGGCGACCTCGCCCTCGCCCTGGACTACGGCACCAAGGCCGACAACGCCTACCCGATCGTCCTGGTGACCTACGAGATCGCCTGCGACAAGGGCAACAAGGCCGAGACGCTGGACACCCTCAAGTCCTTCCTGAACTACACCATCAGCGACGCCGCCCAGAAGTCGATCGGCGACAAGGGCTACGTCCCGATGCCGGCCGCGATCGGCGACAAGGTGAAGGCCGCGGTCGGCACCCTCGCCTGACCCGACAGGACCCCCGGTGGGACGGCCCCGTGAGCGAGGGGGGCCGGGGCCGTCCCGCCGGAACGCACCAACCCAGCACCAACGTCCGGGGCACCGCCGCCATGGTGCCGACCCCCTACCGGGGCGGCACCACCAGACCGGAGTAGACCAATGACTTCATCCTCCCCTGCCGCCCCGCGAGGCAGGGAAAGCCGACGGCGCGACAGCCGCGTCGGCGACAAGATCTTCATGAACCTCGCCCGCGGTGCGGGCGTCCTGCTGCTGGTCATCATGGCCGCGATCGCCGGCTTCCTGGCCTGGCGCTCGGTCTTGGCCCTCGGCAACAACCACGGCAACTTCCTCACCACCTTCGAGTGGACGCCGGACGCCCCGAAGCCGGTCTTCGGCATCGCCGTCCTGGCCTTCGGCACCATCGTCAGCGCCGTCATCGCGATGGCGATCGCCGTCCCGGTGGCCATCGGGATCGCGCTGTTCATCTCGCACTACGCGCCGCGCCGGATCGCCCAGCCGTTCGCCTACCTGGTCGACCTGCTCGCCGCCGTCCCCAGCATCGTCTACGGCCTCTGGGGCGCGCTGTTCCTCGTCCCGCACATGGACGGGCTGACCAGCTGGCTCAACCAGTACCTGGGCTGGACGTACATCTTCGACCAGACCAGGACCGGCACCCCGCGCAACCTGTTCACCGTCGGCATCCTGCTGGCGATCATGATCCTGCCGATCATCACCGCGGTCTCCCGCGAGGTGTTCCGCCAGGTGCCGCGGATGCACGAGGAGGCGGCGCTCGCCCTCGGCGCGACCCGCTGGGAGATGATCCGCACCGCGGTGCTGCCGTTCGGCCGCCCCGGCATCATCTCGGCCTCGATGCTCGGCCTCGGCCGGGCGCTCGGCGAGACCATCGCGGTCGCGGTGGTGCTCTCCGCCAACAGCATCCTGTCGCTGCACATCCTGGACGCCGGCGGCGGCACCTTCGCGCAGAACATCGCGCTCAAGTTCGCCGAGGCCGGCAACAACGGCCGCGACGCCCTGATGGCCTCCGGCCTCGTCCTGTTCGTGATCACCCTGCTGGTGAACGGTGCCGCGCGACTGATCATCGCCCGCCGCAAGGAGTACTCGGGGGCCAACGCATGACCACCGTCACCGTCCCCGAGGACGCCCGGCCGCAGGTCGGCCCGAAGCTCACCGCCAACCGGCTGCCCAAGTGGATGCCGCCCGTCGTCGCCGTCGGCTCGATCGCGGTCGGCTGCGGGATCGGCGCCGCCGCCGGCCTGGAGAGCCACCTCCAGTGGGGCCTGCTCTCCGCCCTGCTGTTCCTGGCCGGCAGCTACCTGATCTCGGCCCAGGTCGAGGGCCGCCGGCAGGCCAAGGACCGCTTCGCCACCTCGGTGGTCTGGGTCGCCTTCATCCTGGCCGTCGTCCCGCTGGCCTCGCTGACCATCTACACGATCCAGCAGGGCATCGGCGTGGTGAACGGGAACTTCCTGAGCCACTCGATGAAGGGCGTGATCCAGAGCGGCCCCGGCGGCGGCATCTACCACGCGCTGCTCGGCACCCTCCAGCAGGTCGGCCTGGCCACCCTGATGGCCGCCCCGCTCGGTCTGCTGACCGCCGTCTACCTGGTGGAGTACGGCCGCGGCCGGCTCGCCAAGGCGGTCACCTTCTTCGTCGACGTCATGACGGGCGTCCCGTCGATCGTCGCCGGTCTGTTCATCCTCTCGCTCTGGAACCTCGCCCTGGGGTTCAGCTACTCCGGCTTCTCGGGCAGCCTCGCGCTGGCGATCCTGATGATCCCGGTCGTGGTCCGGTCGACCGAGGAGATGCTCAAGCTCGTCCCGAACGAGCTGCGCGAGGCCTCGTACGCCCTCGGCGTGCCGAAGTGGAAGACCATCCTGCGGATCGTCATCCCCACCGCGATCGGCGGCATCACCACCGGTGTGATGCTCGCGGTCGCCCGCATCACGGGCGAGACCGCCCCGGTGATGATGCTGGTGTTCGGCGCCGACTACATCAACAGCAACCCGTTCGACGGACCGCAGCAGTCCCTGCCGATGTACATCTGGCAGCAGTACTCGGTGGTCAACAACGACTTCGGCTACGCCCGCGCCTGGGGCGCCGCGCTGGTGCTGATCGCCTTCGTGATGGGGCTCAACCTCATCGCCCGGGGCATCGCACGCTGGCGCTCGCCCAAGGCCGGACACTGAGCGACCGACTGACGTACGAAGACAGACGAGAGAAGCAAACGATCATGGCCAAGCGCATCGACGTCAGCGGACTGTCGGCCTACTACGGCACCACCAAGGCCATCGAGGACATCTCGATGAGCATCGAGCCCCGCTCGGTGACCGCCTTCATCGGCCCCTCCGGCTGCGGCAAGTCCACCTTCCTGCGCACCCTCAACCGGATGCACGAGGTGATCCCCGGCGCCCGGGTCGAGGGCAAGGTCCTCCTGGACGACGAGAACCTGTACGCCTCCAACGTCGACCCGGTCGCCGTGCGCCGCTCGATCGGCATGGTCTTCCAGCGCCCGAACCCGTTCCCGACCATGTCGATCTACGACAACGTGGTCGCCGGGCTCAAGCTCGCCGGCGTGAAGAAGAAGGCCGTCCTGGACGAGGTGGTGGAGCGCTCGTTGAAGGGCGCCAACCTCTGGAAGGAGGTCCACACCCGGCTGAACAAGCCGGGCGCCGGCCTCTCCGGCGGTCAGCAGCAGCGCCTGTGCATCGCCCGCGCGATCGCGGTCGAGCCGCAGGTCCTGCTGATGGACGAGCCCTGCTCCGCGCTCGACCCGATCTCCACCCTCGCCATCGAGGACCTGATCGGCGAGCTGAAGTCGCAGTTCACCATCGTCATCGTGACCCACAACATGCAGCAGGCGGCCCGCGTCAGCGACCGCACCGCCTTCTTCAACCTGGCCGGCGTCGGCCAGCCGGGCAAGCTGATCGAGCTGGACGACACCCAGCGGATCTTCTCCAACCCGTCGGTGCAGGCGACCGAGGACTACATCTCCGGCCGCTTCGGCTAGACCGACCCCAGCTGTCCCGTGGTGCTGCATGGCGGTGCCGCCGCGGGACATGAAGAAGGGCCCGCCCCCGAGATGTGGGGGCGGGCCCTGCTTGCTGGTACTCGCCCGCTCGCCTCCGGGGCGCTCGGACCCGGTGCCGACGGTCGGCGGGCACTGCGCCACCTCCTTCGTCGGCGGCTTGGCCCTTCTCCCTTTCGGCACCGGCGCGCCCCTTCGGCTCGGGGCGGGGGCTCGCCCGCTCGCTGTTACTCGCCCGCTCGCCTCCGGGGTGCTCGGGCCGTGGCCGTTCGGGGATCAGCCCCAGAAGAGGTGGACGAACCAGTACATCAGCGCTGCGACGACGGCGGCCGCCGGCATCGTGATGAACCAGCCGAGCACGATGTTCTTGGCGACGCCCCAGCGCACCGCGCGGATCCGCTTGGTGGCCCCCGCGCCCATGATCGCCGCGGTGATCACGTGGGTGGTGGAGATCGGCGCCTTGAAGACGAACGACGTGATGTACATGATCACCGAGGAGGTGGCCTCGGCCGCGAAGCCCTGCGGCGGGTCCAGCTCGATGATCTTGCGGCCGAGGGTCCGCATGATCCGCCAGCCGCCCGCGTAGGTGCCCAGCGAGAGCATGGTCGCGCAGGAGATCTTCACCCAGACCGGGATGTCACCGGTGGTCTGGTGGCCGGAGATGGTGAGCGCCATGACCACGATGCCCATGGTCTTCTGGGCGTCCTGCAGGCCGTGGGCCAGTGCCATCGCGGCGGCCGAGGCGGTCTGGGCGACCCGGAAGTTGCGCTTGGCCTTGTGCGGGTTGGCCCGGCGGAAGATCCACAGGATCGCCAGCATCACGATGAAGCCGCCGACCAGGCCGACCACCGGCGAGACGATCATCGGGACGACGATCTTGTCGATCACGCCGCTCCAGATCACCTCGGTGCCGCCGGCCAGGGCCGCACCCACCAGGCCGCCGAACAGCGCGTGCGAGGAGGAGGACGGCAGACCGAAGTACCAGGTGACCAGGTTCCAGGCGATCGCCCCGACCAGGGCCGCGAACAGGATTGCCATCCCCTGGTTGCCGTGGGGGGTCTCGATGATCCCCTTCGAGACGGTGTGCGCCACCCCGCTGCCCAGGAAGGCACCGGCTAGGTTCATCACGGCGGCCATCGCGAGCGCGGCCTTCGGGGTCAGCGCCCGGGTGGAGACCGACGTGGCGATCGCGTTCGCCGAGTCGTGGAAGCCGTTGGTGTACGTGAAGAAGAACGCAACGCCGATGACGGCGATGAGTGCAGCCATGTCCACGAGGGTCAGGACTCCTTGACGGCGATGGTCTCCACCGTGTTGGCGACGTGCTCGAACGCGTCCGCCGCCTCCTCAAGGACGTCCACGACCTGCTTGAGCTTGAGGACCTCGATGGCGTCGTACTGACCGGAGAACAGGTGGGCGAGCAGCTTGCGGTGGATCTGGTCGGCCTGGTTCTCCAGTCGGTTGACCTCGATCCAGTACTCGGTCAGGTTCGACATGCTGCGCAGGTTCGGCATCGCCTCGGCGGTGAGCTCCGCGGCGCGCGCCAGCACCTCGATCTGCTGCTCGATGCCCTTCGGCAGGGTCTGGATGTCGTAGAGGACGACCAGGTCGACGGCCTCCTCCATGAAGTCCATGATGTCGTCCAGCGACGAGGCGAGGCTGTAGATGTCCTCGCGGTCGAAGGGCGTAATGAAGGAGGAGTTCAGCTGGTGGAAGACGGCATGGGTGGTGTCGTCCCCGGCGTGCTCGGCGGCGCGCATGCGCTCGACGATCTCCGCGCGGGCCGACACGTCTGATCCCAGCAGTTCCAGCAGGAGCTTCGATCCGACGACCAGGTTCTCCGCGGCGGCGGCGAACATGTCGTAGAAACTCGTCTCCTTCGGGGTCAGGCTAAAACGCACGGAATTCTCCGATGTGCGGGGTACGGACTGAACGATGCTAGGTGCAACCGAGCGCGATCGCGCAAACGGGGTGGTGACCAGGGAGGCGGAACCTCCCCTTCCGTTCGGCTGCCGCACCGGCTGTCCCGGACCGCACCGCCAGGTGCGGACGCAAGGACTCAGTCTGACGGAACCTCGACGCGTTTGCCCCGTCCCGCGTGCGGAAGACCGGGGCGCCGCTCAGACGGGTTAACCCCGCCGCGACCCCCACCAGGCCGTTCGGCACATGCCGGGTGGGCCGTCGGAACACCACGCGGGGCCCCGGTGTTGGACACTGGAGGCCGACGCAGCCACCAGGCACTCAGACGAAGGCGGGCCGATGACCACGACGCAAGCGCGCACCGAGCCGGACCACGCGCCCGGGACCGGGCCCGGGGCCGCCACCCCCGCCGCCGCGGGCCACGGCGGACACGGCCCGCACGGCTACAGCGCGCAGAAGGACGCCCACCTCAAGCGGCTGCGCCGGATCGAGGGCCAGATCCGCGGCCTCCAGCGGATGGTGGACGAGGACGTCTACTGCATCGACGTGCTCACCCAGGTCTCGGCCAGTACCAAGGCCCTGCAGTCCTTCGCGCTCTCCCTGCTGGAGGAGCACCTGCGGCACTGCGTCGCCGCGGCTGCCGAGCAGGGCGGCGTCGAGCTGGACGCCAAGGTGGCGGAGGCCACGGCCGCGATCGGCCGACTGCTGCGCAGCTGAGCCCCGGGGCCGTCGGCCGGGGCCGTCAGCCCTCGCCCTCCCGCTCGGCCCGGGCCGGGTCCACCCGGTCCAGCAGCACCTCGTCGATCCGCTCGGTCGGCAGCCGGTCACCGGCGCTGGCCGTCGCGGCGATCATCAGCTCGCCGGCCAGCTCGATCTCGTCGAGGGCCGCGTCGTCGTGGCCGCCGCTGCGGCCGCCCGTGGACGACACCACCTGCACCACCCCTTCAGTGCCTCGCCAGCCCGGGCGGCAGCCACCCGACGTCCAGCCTAGGCACTCCGGGGCCCGTCCACATGGCACGGACGGGCCATCTCGGCGGGGGGGGGGGGGGGGGGGGGGGGGGGGGGGGGGGGGGGGGGGGGGGGGGGGGGGGGGGGGGCGGGGGTGTGGAGGAGGGAGGGTGCGCAAGGGGGGTG
>NZ_JBVHYH010000123.1:0-14315 GCF_055569135.1 Kitasatospora sp. NPDC029367 | reverse complement strand
CTCCGCTTGCGGTGCACCTATCCCCCCCCCCCCCCCCCCCCCCCCCCCCCCCCCCACCACCTCGTCCCCGGCTCGCCTGTTCGGGAAAGCCACCGGACCCCCCCCCCCCCCCCCGGGACCCCGGAGGCCGCACGTGAGGGGAGTCCCAGGTGATCGGACGCGCGCTGAACGGGCGTTACGAACTCGTCGAGATACTCGGCGTCGGAGGCATGGCCACGGTCTGGCGAGGCCTCGACCGTGTCCTGGGCCGCCAGGTGGCGGTCAAGGTCCTCAACGGCGGCCTCGCCGACGACCCCCGTTTCGCCGAGCGTTTCAGTCGCGAGGCGCAGCACGCCGCGATGCTGGTGCACCCGAGGATCGTCATGGTCTTCGACTCGGGCGTGGACGAGGGCACTCCGTTCATCGTCATGGAGCTGGTGAACGGCCGCTCCCTCGCCGCCGTCCTGGTCCAGCAGCCGCAGTTGCCGGTGGAGCGTGCGGTCGGCATCGCGGCGGCGGTCTGCGAGGCGCTGTCGGTCGCGCACGCGGCGGGCCTGGTGCACCGGGACATCAAGCCCGGCAACATCATGATCACCGACGACGGCGGCGTGAAGGTGGTGGACTTCGGCATCGCCCGGGCCGGTTCGTCCAGCAACCTGACCCAGACCGCGAGCGTGCTCGGTACGGCCGCCTACCTCTCGCCCGAGCAGGCCACCGCCTCCGCCCTGGACGGCCGCACCGACCTGTACGCGGTCGGCTGCGTGCTGACCGAGATGCTCACCGGCGCGACCCCGTTCACCGCCGAGACCCCGGTGGCGATCGCCTTCAAGCACGTCAGCGAGCAGCCCCTGCCCCCGTCCGCACGCCGTCCGGGCCTGCCGCCGGCGCTGGACGCGGTGGCGCTGCGGCTGCTGGCCAAGAACCCGGCCCACCGCCCGGCCGACGCCGCCGCGGCGCGGGCCGAACTGCTCGCCACCGTCCCGGGACTGGCCGTCGGCGATCCGACCGCCGAGCTGCTCGCGACCACCTCGGCCGCCACCCAGCTCCTGCCGCCGGTCGGCCCGGTGGTCCCGGTCGCCCCGGGGACCCCGGTGGCCTCGGACCAGCAGCACACCACCCTGCTCCCGCCCCAGGCTCCGCACCAGGCCCCGCACAACCCCGTTCCGGCCGCGACCTCGGTGATGGCGCCGCTCCCGGCGATGCCGCCCACGGCGCACCCGGCCGGACGGCTCCCCATGCCCGCCCCCACCGTGAGCCGCCGCAACAAGCCCCTGGTCCTCGGAGCGCTGGGCATAGCCGGCCTCGCCGGGGTCATCGCCGTGGTGCTGACCGCGGCCGACGAGCCGGCCGGCAACGCCGCCGCCAAGCCCCCGGCGGCGACCAAGTCCGTGGCCACCACCCCGACAACGGCCCCGACCTCCTCCGCCGCCGCCCCCACCACCCCGGCTGCCGCGCCGACCTCCGCCGCCCCCACCCAGTCCGTCCCGCGCAACCAGCCCGCGGAGCTCCAGCTCCAATCCTTCCGCCAGGCCGTGGCGCAGGCGCAGGTCGGCAAGGAGCGCGACAAGCAGACGGAGCTGCTGCAGATCCTCGACGCGACCGCCTCCCGGTTGAACGAGGGCAACCCCGACGACGCCGCCCAGCAGCTCCGGGCCGCCCAGAAGACGATCAAGGACCTGGGCAAGAAGCACGCCATCGACGCCCCCACCTACGCCAACTGGAACGCCCGGCTGTCCGCGCTGTACGCCACCCTCCACACGGCGGGCAACTTCCAGGACGACTAGGACGACTAGGACAACTGGGGCGGCTGGGACGACCAGGGCGATAGGGCCCCTGCTGCCTGGTCAGGCGAACTGCAGCCGGTCGCCGAGCCCGGCCGCCGCGAAGGCCGCCTCCAGCGTCGTACGGCCCTCGGTGAAGTGCGCCCAGCTGTCGAAGTGCGCCGGCACCACGCGCCGCGCGCCCAGCAGGACGGCGGCCTCGGCGGCCTGGGCGCTGTCCAGGGTGAGCAGCGCGCCGTCGAAGGGCCCGGGGCGGGCGGCGCCGGCGAACAGGACCGCGGTGTCGATCGGGCCGAACCGCTCGGCGATCTCCTCGACCAGCGCGAGTGAGGCGTTGTCGCCGCTGACGTAGACGCTCGGCAGGTCGGGGGCGGTCAGCACGAACCCGATCACCTGGCCGAGCACGGCCTCGGCCCCTTCGGGCCCGTGCAGCGCGGGTGCGGCGGTGACGGTGACGCTGCCGCCGTCCGGGCGGGCCAGTTCGACCGACTCCCAGGGGGCGAGCCCGCGCGCGGTGCCGCCGAGCCGCTCGGCGCCGCTGGTGGTGGTGAGCACCAGGGGCACGGTCGGCAGCAGGGCGCGGCCCGAGGTGTCCAGGTTGTCCGGGTGCTCGTCGTGGGAGAGCAGGACGGCGTCGACCGGGCCGATGGCGGCGGGGGTGACGGGGGAGGGCGCAGTCTTGGTGAGGGCGCGGCCGCCGCCGCGCGGGTAGTCGCCGGGCTCGTCGAAGGTCGGGTCGGTGAGGAAGCGGAGGCCGCCGAATTCGATGAGGGCGGTCGGGCCGCCGAAGACGCGGATGTTCGACATGCTGGTTCACCTCACGGAGAAAGCCATCGTTTGACGTGATGAACCTAGCACCTCCATCACGGAAGAGCGCAAGGTTTACCATGAGAACCGTGAATGCCACCCTCACCGCCCCACCGCCCGCACCGGGCTCGGAGCAGCACGTCGCCCTCGACTTCGCCAACAGCGACCTCGTGCTCACCGCCGGCCGCCTGGACCTGCTGGCCACCCCCGCCGACGCCACCCGCTGGCTGGTCGAGCGGGGTCTCGCCCCCGAGGGTGCGGAGGTCTACGAGTACTGCACCGGACGGCTGCGCGAACTCCGGTCCCAGCTGAGGGTGTTGCTCGCCGCCCGGGTCGACGGCGCCGTGCCGCCGGGCGAGGCCGTGGACGCGCTCAACTCCGCGCTGACGGCCACCTCCGCCGCCGCCCTGCTGCGCTGGGACGCGCCGGACGGCCCGTACCGCGCCCTGGCGCACCCGGCCGACCAGGTCGCCGTGCACGCCATGGCCGTCATCGCCGCCGACGCGGCCGAGTTGCTCACCGGTTCGGACGCCGAACGCCTCGCGGCCTGTGCCGCGAGCCCGTGCATCCGCTTCCTGGTCCGCACCCACGCCGCCCGCCACTGGTGCTCGACCCGCTGCGGCGACCGGGTCCGCGCGGCCCGGGCCTACGCCCGCCGCAACAAGGCTGAGGCCGCGTCATAATGGCGCGGTGCTGACGATCGGATCCCTTGTCCTCGGCGTCGCCGACATGTCCCGCGCGGTCGCCTTCTGGACGGCCGCCCTGGACTACGTGCCGCGGGGCGGCCTGGTCGAGGACGACTGGACGGTCCTGGTCCCCGCCGCCGGCGGCACCGGCGTCCAACTCGCCCTGGGCTACAGCGAGTCCCCCGTCCAGGAGCACCCCCGCGTCCACCTCGACCTCTACGCGTCGGACGCCGAGGACCAGGCCGCCGAGGTCCGGCGCCTGCTCGCCCTCGGCGCCGAGGAGGTCGACTGGGACCTCTACCCCGAGGACCCGGACTTCGTGGTGCTGGCCGACCCCGGGGGCAACCGCTTCTGCGTCATCGACACCGCGCACGGCTGAGCACAGGGTTGTCCACACCCTGTGGAAAACTCTGTGGGGGAGCGGGACGGCTCAGAGGAGGGCGGCCTCCTCGGTCCACACGCCCTCCGGATGCTCGCCGACCGGGAGCCAGAGACTGGGCTGCGCACGGCAGCCGGGAGTGGCTCGCTCGTCGGAGGGCCACCGACGGTCGCGGTCGGGCCAGACCAGCTGGACGACGGGGATCGGAGAGCGCTGGTAGAACCCGGCAGCGGTCCCGAAGAGGGGCAGGTGCCAACCGGAGTCCACCGGGTGGAGTCGAAGCGGATAGCCCTCGATGACACCGGAGAGCAGCGTGCCCGGTTCCGTGGACGCCCCGTCCCGCAGCAGCGCGGCGGCCTCGTTGACCCAGCGCATCAGCCCGGTCAGCTCCAGGCCGAACATGGCGACCTCGGGAATCCGGTACGAGTGCCACAGGCCGACCGTGAACGCCCAGTCCGGGATGTCCCCGCCGCCCACACCGACCACGTGCCAGCCGTGGTCCCGCACGTGTTTCATCTCGGGGCCCCAGTGCCTCTGTCGCTGGAGCCGCGCGCGGACGGTCGCGGAAGCGGCGGGGTCGCAGAGCACGCAGGGGCAGGCGGGGGATCCGAGCTGGTCGTTCATCCGGACATCCAACCACCGGGGCGGGAGGGAGCAGGAAGTCGGCGTAGTCGACTTCCCACTCCGGCCGGGGGACCGGTGGTTGGATGCCCGGAGACGGCAAGGCGGCGAGCCCGGGGACACGAAGTAGTCCACGCAGAAGAGAGCCAACTGATGGACAACTACGCACAGTTGCTGACCGACCTGACCGAGGCCGGCGTGCTGGGCGAGGAGTGGCGGGGCGCGTTCGAGCGCGCCCCGCGCTCTGCGTTCGTCCCGGGCGCCGTGTGGGCCCCGGATGACGATGCTCCGACGGGCTACCGTCGGATCACCCGGTCCGATGACCCGGACGGCTGGCGGGCCATGGTCGATGCCGATGATGTGGTCGTCACACAGCTGGACGACGGGGACGACGACGGACCCGGAATCGCCACGTCATCGGCATCCATGCCGTCCCTGGTCGCAGACATGCTCCGCCACCTGGACGTGAGCGACGGTCACGACGTGCTCGACATCGGCACCGGCACCGGATGGACGAGTGCTCTGCTCTCGGCCCGACTCGGCGATGAGCACGTGACGACGATCGAGGTGGACCCGGCCGTAGCCGCCGAGGCGGCGCGGAGACTCCGGGCCGCCGGATTCGCACCCGAGTGCGTGGTCGGCGACGGGCTCGCGGGGTGGGCCCAAGGCGCGCCCTACGACCGCATCCATTCGACGGCAGCCGTCCGCCGGGTGCCGTCCGCCTGGATCGAGCAGACCCGACCCGGCGGCGTGATCGTCACCCCGTGGGGCACCCCGTACGCCAACGCCGGACTGCTGCGCCTGGTGGTCGGTAGGCCGGGCGAGCCGTCGCACGGGCGGTTCGTCGGCAACGTCAGCTTCATGTGGATGCGGTCGCAGCGGCCCCACGCTGTGACGGGCCCCTCCGGCACGCCGGACTACCGAGGCCCGTCCCTGATGGATCCCGACCTCGCGGAGGAGGACGTTCACGCGGCCTTCGCCATCGGCCTGCGAGTGCCGGGCGTCCGGTACGAACACGTCTGGGACGAGGCCGACCCCAGCGGCACCTACCGCATGCAACTGTCGGACGGCGCGGGCTCGTGGGCGTCCGCCCGCTACGCCGGGTGGGACGCCGAGGACGCCGTCCGCCAGTCCGGGCCGCGCCGGCTGTGGGACGAGATCACCAGCGCCCGGCTGTGGTGGCTGGAGGAGGGCAAGCCGGACCTCTGCCGGTTCGGAGTGAGCATCGCCCCGGACGGCGCACAGTCCGTCTGGCTGGACGACCCCGGCAACGCCCTGCCCTGACCTTCGACAAGACGACCTACAAGCGCAGGGCCGAAGTTGAGCGGAGGATCAACGCGTTGAAGAACTTCCGGGCGAGGCTACGAGGTTCGGCAAGAGGGCCTACATCCTTCACCTGCGAGTACCCGGCATCACCGGACGAGTCCGATGGCCTCGATCTCGATCATCCACTCAGGGTTGGCGAGTGAGGAGACCTCCACGAACGACTCCGCGAGGTGCGGCTTGTCCGGGAAGTGTTCCGCGCGCAACTTGGCAAAGATGTCCTGCTGCGCGATGTCCGTGACGAACACCGTCGCCTTGACCACGTCGGCGAGGCTGGAGCCCGCGTTTGTGAGGACCGTCGACAGATTCGCGAGCGCCTGACGGGCTTGCGTCTCGAAGTCCCCAGCGCCGACCGTGGCTCCCTGGGCATCGATCGGCGCCTGCCCTGATGTGAAGACCAGGTTTCCGACCCGGATGCCGAGCGATATGCCGGCCGACTCGTACCAGTCGGGCTCCGCGGAGACGCGCACGCGCTCGGCGGCAGGCTGTTGTGTGACGGACATATCGCTGACACTCCCTCAAAGATGGACACTCGGAGCAAAGAAGCTGTGATCACCCCGGCTTGATCGACAGCCACTAGATCCTGAGATTCATTCCCGAGGGCTTGCAAGTCCGCCGCGCGGAGCGCGGCTTCCCGCATGCGGTGCGGCCCCTCGCGAGCGCGCGAGGGGCCGCCGGGCGGGTTAGGCGTGGTGGTCGAACTCGCCTGCCTTGAGGCCGTGGAGGAGGGCGGCGAGGGCGGTGGGTGTGGTGCGGAGGATGGTGTCGCCTTCGTCGGACTCCCGGAGCTCGATCGCCCCGCTGGCCTTGCGGACCTCCACACAGTTCTCGGTGGACCCACTGAATGTGGACTTCTGCCACTCGGTGTCGGTCACAGTTGGCCTTTCACAGGTCTCGTGCGATCTTGCGGATCAAGTCACGTGAACCGCCCTCACTCAGCGCGAGCGAATCAGTCCGGTCGAAGATGAATCGGTAACTGGTCAGCTCGCTGATCGCATCAAGGTGTTCGGAGTCGCGGGAGGATTCCCGCTCGACGGTATCAAGCTCAGGGACGGCGCCGACCGCGTAGGTGAGGTTCTCGACGGCGCCCGGGAAGGTCTCGATGTCGAACGGAACCACTCGGATGGTCATCCAGGGCAGCTCGGAGTCTTCGAGTAGGGAGCCGAGTTGCTCCTTGAGAATCTGGGATCCACCGAACCGAGTCCACAGGACTGACTCATAGATGAAGGCTGTCAGCGGCTTGGGATTGCGGCGCAGGTCAGCCTTGCGCTGCATTCTGAACGCAGTGCGTGCCTCCAGCTCGTGGCGCGGAAGCGGAGGGAAGACACGCCCGAAGACCGCCGAGGCATAACTGATGATCTGGCAAGGGCCAGGCATGTGGGTGAGGGTCCACAGCTTGAGCTCGTGGGCGGTCTTCTCCAGCTCCGCGTTCTCAAGGAAGCCTTCCGGGACGGTGCCGCGGTGTTCCTCCCACCAGCCCTTCGAGCGGTCCTGGACCATGACCTCCAGCGCGTCGATCAGCGGCTCGTTCATGCACTTGCATGCGGCGGCGAAGGATCGGAGGCGCTCCGGGCTTACGCCAACCTTGGCGGCCTCTATCTGACTGACCTGGGTCCGGTCGATGCCGAGGTCTCGGGCGAGGGCGCCGGTCGACAGGCCGGCGGCCTCGCGCATCTTCCGGAGTTCGGTGCCGATGCGGCGTTGACGGAGTGTCGGGCTGACTCGCGGCGGCATTGGTTCCTTCCTTGCCGATGTGGCCCAAGTCTGCCGCCCGGCCGGGGGTGGGGTCCACTTGAGAGTGAAGTTATCTGAACTTGGAATCACATGTGACTTCGGTGGGCTATGGTCGATGTCACCTCGATCCGACGGATCGTCAGTAATGCTTGCTGGCAAGCACCGCAGAGCAGCCATGTCTTCTTCCATGGCCTGGTTCACGGCGACGTATCCGCCGGTTCTCCATCCCACACACGCCCGGGAGTTCTCCCATGCGTCACCTCAACACGCCCTCCCTCGCCCTCTCCCGCCAGTCCCTCCGCAACGCGATGGTCCGCGCGGGCTGGCACCCCTCCGCCACCTTCGAGGCCGAACTCGCTCTCGGTGAGCTCCTCGTGAACGCCTGGCTGCACGGCGAAACCCCCGCGCCGGTCACCGAGATCCTCTTCCTCCACAACACCCTCCGGGTCTCCGTCGCCGACGAGAGCCCCGCGCTCCCCGACCCGCAGCCCCTCGACCTCCTCGCCGAGTCCGGCCGGGGCCTCCAGCTGGTCGCCGGCCTCACCCACCGGTGGGGCGTCGACCCGCAGGAGCGCGGCAAGGTCATCTGGTTCGAGTGCGACCTGGACGCCGCCTGATGTCCCTCCCCCGCCGCCCGCTGCTGCCGACCGATCCCCGGGTCCGGGCCTGCACCGACGAGCACATCCGTACGCTGATCGCCGAACTCCAGCAGCGCGGCCGTAAGTTCGGCCTGCTCTTCCCCTCCATCGACACCGACCGGACCCTCGACGGCCGCGTCCTGGTCTGCTTCAACACGGCGCCCGCGTCGACGCTGCTGAACCTCCTGTCTCTCCTCCTCGAAGCCGAACGCCAGTGGGGCGCCCCGTGCGATTCCTGATCGCCGTGGCCTTCGCCACCCTCCTCGCGCTCGCGCTCGCGACCGTCGCCCTGGGTGTCGTCACCGCCCTCCGAGTGACCCCGCCCGAGCCCGACGAGGGCGACTGACGGGCCACAGCGGCCCTCACCTGTCGCGCCGGATCCGCCGTTCCACGTTCCCGCGGATCGCCCGGGAGGCCGTCCCGGCTGCCGCCGCGAGGAACACGAAGTTGTACCCGATCTGCAGCACCACCACGAGCCGCGCCGTCTGCCCCGCCGGGGTGATGTCGCCGTATCCCACCGTCGCCATCGTCACCACGGTGAAGTAGAGCGCGTCCAGCCGCGTCTCCAGCCCCGCGAACTCGGCCTTGTGCGCGCCCAGCACGTAGTACGTCGCCGAGAAGATGATCATCGCCAGGAAGATGAGGAAGGCCAGCCAGGCCACCGGCCGCTTCGCCGTCCCCCGTATCACCCCGACGATCTTCGCCAGCATCAACCAGCTCAACCCGCCCAACGCCGCCACGAAGACCGTCCAGCTCAGCACCGGACGCCGGTCACCGAACCACTCAAGGGGCAGCGTGAAGTACCCGACCGTCAGCAGCGTGAACGCGCCCAGCAGCCACGCCATGGCCCGGAGGTCGGCCGACGGGAGAGGAGGGTTCTCGGACATCCCATCCAGCCTGGTCCACCCGGGCCCGCCCCGCCCGTCCGACTGCTCCGCCGGGGCGAGGCGGCCCGGGAAAGCGTCGAGCCCCCCGGTGGAAATCCACCGGGGGGCTCGACAGCGGAGCTCGGACGACTCAGGCGGTCGTCTCGGGGCGCTTCGCCTCGGCGCTCTTCGTCACGTTGGTCGGCGTGACGGCCGGGCGGTCAGCGGCCTGCTGGGGGGCGGCCGTGCTCTGCGCGGTGCCGGCGTCCGCCTGCTCGCCGCCGTCCTCGCGCATCGCCTTGGTCTCCGCCTTCAGAATGCGCATCGACTTGCCGAGGCCACGGGCCATCTCCGGCAGCTTCTTCGATCCGAACAGCAGGACTACGACCGCCAGCACCACCAAGATGTGCCAGGGCTCAAGACCGTTCCGCAGCATCCCTGGCCACCGGTCCCTTCTTGTCTAGAGTCACGGAGGGCGCTAGGCCCTGCTGGCCAGTATGCCTGGCCCTCACGCCGAACGGATACACCGGCCGGGAAACGCTGGCCGAAAACCAGGTGCCGTTGGAGCGGACGGAGAGGGCCCGTCCGAGGATTCCCGCCGTTCGCGCCGTCAGTGGCCCATCAGTAGACGAACGGGACCAGCCGCTTGGAAACCCGCTGGTAGTCCGCGTACGCGGGGCCGAAGGCGCCGAGCAGCAGCCGCTCCTCGGCGGCGATCCGCCAGCCGTACGCGCCGAGCAGCAGGGCCGTGACCAGCAGCGCCGCCGCCCAGCTGCCGGTGCCGAGCGCGTAGCCGGACCAGACCAGCAGACTGCCCGCGTAACCGGGATGGCGGATCAGCCGGTACGGGCCGCCGCGGACCACGTGCTGGGTGTCCACGGTCCGCAGGGTGCGGGTGTAGTAGCGGCCCAGGGTGCGCATGCCCCAGCCGCGCAGGGCCAGCCCGGCGACCACCAGCGCGACCCCGGACCAGCGCGGCCCGGTGGGCAGCGTGCCGAGGCCGGCGCGGTCGAACAGCACCACCACCAGGACGGACGCGACGTAGCAGGCGAGCAGCAGCCGGGTCGAGCCGCGGTCGCGGTCGTCCGCGCGCCAGCTGCCGGCCGCGCTGTCCTCGCGGCGGCGCAGCAGCAGCTCGTAGCCGACCCAGCAGAGGACGCCGAGCAGGGAGAGGAGGGACGGCAGGGACATGGGAGGCTCCTGACGGTCGCGGACCACGCCTCCACGGTCCCCCGGCCGCGCCGTCGGGACACGCACCCGGGGGTGGACGCAGCGGCCTCCACCCCCGGGTGGACGGTCAGCGCGGCCGCCGCGCCAGCAGGTAGCCGCGTCGGGTGTCGGCCTCCTCGGGCAGGCCGTCCCGCTCCAGCCGGGCCTCGACGGCGAACCCGGCCTCGGTCAGACGGGCGGCGACGGCGTCGGTCCGCAGGAAGTGGAAGTCCACGTCGACGTCATGGCCCCACCACTCCTCCAGGTGCCGCACCTCCTCGCCCAGGTGGAAGGAGACCAGCAGCAGCCCGCCGGGCCGCAGCACCCGCAGCATCTCGGCGAAGGCGGGCAGCAGCTCGTCCGGCTCCAGGTGGATCACCGAGTACAGGGCCACGGCCGCCGCGAACTCGCCGTCGGCGGCGGGCAGTGCGAGCAGGTCCCCGGTGCGGAACTCGGCCCGCGGGTGCTCGCGCGCGGCCAGTTCGACCATCCGCGGCGACAGGTCGATCCCGACCACCCGCGCGCCCTGTTCGGTCAGCCACCCCGCCACGTGCCCCGGCCCGCACCCCAGGTCCGCCACCAGCCCGCCGGCGGCCTCCTCCACGACGGCGCCCAGCAGCGCCCGGTCCACCACCTTGTGTGCCAACTCACCCCCGATCCGCCCCAGGTACTCCTCCGCCACCGCGTCGTAACTCCCGCGCACCCGTTCGTGTTCAGTCCCCATGGGCCTCACCCTGGCACGGCTTCCTGCCCCGCACCCGAGGTTTTGCGCGGCCGACGCCGTGCCGTTCCGCGCGCCGTCGGGTTCCCGTTCGGGGCGTCCTGGCTTGCCCCGGACGGCGGAGAGCCCCCGCCCGGGTGGGCGGGGGCTCTCGATGACTCGCGTGGATCGGGGCCGTGTGGTGGGTCAGACGGCGGCAGGCTGCTGCTCCGAGGAGGGGGCGGGGGTCGGGGCCGGGGCCGGGGCCGTGGTGGTGGGCAGGTGGCGCAGCAGGCGGTGGGCCAGGACGGCGGCGCCGAGGGCGAAGACCAGACCGACGACGGCGGCGACGTGCAGGCCGTCCGTGAAGGCGCCGCGGGCGGTCTCCAACAGGTCCGGGCCGAGCCGGCCGGGCAGGTGGGCCGCGACGGAGACGGCGCCGCCGAGGGTGTCCCGCGCGGTACCGGCGGCCGTGCCGTCGACGCCCGCCGGGAGGGCGCCGTCCAGCTGGTGGCGGTAGACCGCGGCACCCGCCGCGCCCAGCAGGGCGATGCCGAGCGAGCTGCCGAGTTCGACGGCGGTCTCGGAGGTGGCGGAGGCGGCACCGGCCTGCTCGGCGGGGGCTGCCGAGACGACCATCTCGGCGGTCATCGTCATGGTGCCGACGGTGCCCGCGGCCAGTACGCCCGCCGCGGTGAGGATGAGCGCCAGCGGGGAGTGCGGGCCGACCTGGGTCATCATCGCGAAGCCGACGGCGCCGACCACGAAGCCGCCGCCCATCAGGGCCGCCGGGCGGACCTTGCCGGCCAGCGCCGAGCTGATCCCGATCGCCGCGCCGACGCCGACGCTGGGCACCAGCGACCAGAGCGAGGCGGTGAACGGGCTCATGCCCTTGACCAGTTGGAGGTACTGGGAGGTGAAGAGGGCGAAGCCCATCATCGCGAACATGGCGAGGGTGTTGACGCTGATCGCCCCGCTGAAGGTGCGGATCCGGAACAGGCCCAGGTCGATCAGCGGGTTCGCGGCGGTGCGCTGGCGCCACACGAAGGCGCCGGTGAACAGCAGCCCGGCCGCGGCGGCGAGGGCGGGGAGCGGGTTCCAGCCGTCCACGGCGAGGGTCTTGACGCCGTAGACCAGGGGGAGGATCGCGGCGAGCGAGAGCGCGGCACCGGGCAGGTCGAAGCGGCCGACGGGGGTACCCGTACCCCCGGCCGAAGGCCGCGGGAGGGCGGCGGTGCGGTACTCGGGCAGCAGGACGGGCGCGGCCAGCAGCACCAGGAGCATCACCGGGACGGCGACCAGGAAGGCCGAGCCCCACCAGTAGTGGTCGAGCAGCAGTCCGCCGGCGACCGGGCCGAGGGTGGCCCCGGCGGTGAGGACGCCGCCCCAGGCGCCGAGGGCGACCTGCCGCTGCTTGGGGTCGTGGAACATGTTGCGGATCAGCGCGAGGGTCGAGGGCATCACGGTGGCCCCGGCGACGCCGAGGAGCGCACGAGCGGCGATCAGCTGTTCGGCACTGCCGGACCAGGCGGCCAGCAGCGAGGCGCCGGTGAAGCCCGCGGCACCGATCATCAGCAGCCGGCGGCGGCCGATCCGGTCGCCCAGCGCGCCCATCGTGATCAGCAGTCCGGCCAGCAGGAACGAGTACATGTCCATGATCCACAGCTGCTGGGTGCCGCTGGGGGCCAGCTCGGTGGAGATGTACGGGACGGCGAAGAACAGCACGCCCATGTCCATGGAGAGGACCAGGGTCGGGAGCAGGAGGACGGCCAGGCCGGTCCATTCACGGCGGCCTGCGCGGCCGGTGGTTGCGGTCATGGGGAAGACGGTACGAGCGTTTCAGACGCTTGTCTAGTACAGATGTCTAAATCGATTGTCCAAGACGTCCGTACGAGACACCCGTCCGAGACGTACGTTCGTCCGAGACGTTCGTGCAAGACATCTGTACAGATGTTCCGTAGGATCGGGGGTATGGGAAACCGTGAAGACCTGATGGCCGGCGCCAAGCACTGCCTGTACGAGAAGGGCTACGGACGCACCACGGCCCGCGACATCGCGAACGCCTCGGGCGTCAGCCTGGCCGCGATCGGCTACCACTTCGGCTCGAAGGACGCGCTGCTCAACGCCGCGATGATCGAGGCGATCGGCGAGATGGGTGAGGCCCTGGGGGTGGTGGTGTACGGCGCCAACCAGGTGTCGGACGACCCGGAGCTGCGCTTCGCCGCCGCCTGGAACGGCCTCCGGGACGTCTTCGTCGAGCACCGGGGGCTCTGGGCCGCGCAGTTCGAGGCGCTCGCCCTGGCCGGGCACAACCCGGAGCTGGCGAAGGCCTTCGAGGACGCGCAGAAGGAGGGGCGGCTCGGGCTCGCCGCCGTGTTCCAGGGGCTTCCCGAGGTCCCGGACAACGAGGAGGAGCTCGCCCGCGGCACCTTCTACCAGATCCTGCTGGCCGGCTACGTCGCCCAGTGGCTCGCCGCGCCCGACCAGGCGCCGACCGGCCAGGAGTTCCTGCGCGGGCTCCGGCTGGTCAGCGACAGCGTGCTGGGGGCCGGCGCCACGCCGTGACGGGGCGCCATGCCGTAACGGGCGCTACGCGGTGACGTGCGCTGCGCGGTGACGTGCGCAACGCCGTGACGGGTGCTACGCGGTGACGGCGGTCAGCAGCACCACCGAGTCGACGTGGGCCACCAGCCCGTGCCGCTCCTGCGGTACGGGCTCCAGCTCGCCCGCGGCCAGCTCCACCCGCCGCCCGGCGATGGTCAACGAGACCCGGCCGCGCAGCACCTGGACGCTCCCCGCGGTGGGCGGGGTGTGCTCGTCCAGCGCGGTGCCGGCGGTCAGGGCGATCACGGTCTGCCGCAGCACCCCGTCGTGCAGCACCAGATGGGCGCTGCGCCCGTGCGGGCCTTCCGCCGCCCGGGCGGCGTGCTCCACGGCGAGCCGTTCGAGATCGGGCATCGCGCCGCCTCCTCCTGTGCCGGGGCCCGGGTCGTGTGCCCAGGCTGGCGGACGGAGTGGCCGTGCGCACCCGGGAGGGGCCCGGAGCGGGCCGCCCGAGGTGCAGGCCCTGCCGACTGCCCGCATCGTGGAGGCATGGCGACCAACCAGAAGATCTTGAACGGACTCCAGGTCAACCGCTCGCTGCTGGCCGGCGGTGTGGTGCTGACCGGCATCGGCTCGGTGCTCGGCGCGGCCGGGGCGGCGCTGGTGTGCGCGGCGCTGTTCACCGCGGGCCGCGACTGGGTGCGCAGCTTGGAGACCCCGCCGGGCGCGCTCGCCCAACGGGCCCTGCACGAGGCGAAGGTGGCCTCCTCGGCCGGCTGGGAAGCCTGGCGCGCGGAACACGGCTCGCCCAACTGAGCACCCGCGCGCGCCCGTACGAGCGCGTCACCCCCTCAGCGCCCGTCCGACCGCAGCGCCCGTACGTCCGAACGGGTGCGGGGGGGGGGGAGGGGGGGGGGGGGGGGGGGGGGGGGGGGGGGTGGGGGGGGGGGGGGGGTGGGGGGGGGGGGGGGGGGGGGGGGGTTGGGGGGGGGGGGGGGGGGGTGCTGGGGGGGGGGGGGAGGGGGGTTCGGTGGGGGGTGCGGTGGGG